>JAFPYT010000357.1 GCA_017394445.1 Bacteroidales bacterium
GAACATCTAATAGTCACTTTGGTGATGCATATTGAAACGTTACGGAAAAATGTGAGTTTGTGTCGGAAGTGGCTATGAAAAATGCTGCTTTAGTTCAAAAAGTGGCTATAAAAAATGTGTTTTTTTATAAAAAGTGGCTATAAAAAATGTGGTTTTTTGTAAAAAGTGGCTCTAAAAAATGTGGTTTATTGTAAAAAGTGGCTCTAAAAAATGTATATTTTTTATAAAAGTGGCTCTATAAAATGTTGTTATTAAATATTTTTTCGTACCTTTGCAATTTGAAATATGGATTTGTATTATGTATAGAAAGTAATGGGAGGTCACAATAATGCTATGACTATTCCTTCCGAAATAAAAGAAAAAATACAAGGAATAGTTGATGAAATTGAGAAGTTAAAGGTTGAGGATGACGCAGACAAGAATGACATTGCCGAGGAAATATATATTATCAAGACAGAACTATTGAAAGAATCTCCATCGAAACGGATTATTAGACGTTCTCTTAGAGCATTAAAGGCAATTGGAAGTGTCGTTCAAGAAAAACTGATAGAACAAGGAATTGACCAATTGTTGAATTCTTTACCGATATAATACGTAATTATGCCATCGATATATATTAGCCATTCGGAATAAAAAACTGCATTATGGATATATACGAAATAAGGAATTTGCTCAATGACATTGAGAGTGACGGAGTGGAGCGAACAATATCAACCACTAATACAGATAAGTTCGGTCAAACCATTTGCGCTTTTGCCAACGACTTGGCGAATCACCAACGGCCGGGTTTTTTGTTTCTTGGTGTAGAGGATGATGGAAAGATAAAAGGTGTTACTGTGACAGATGACTTGCTGAAAAATGTAGCCGCTATTCGCACAGATGGTAACATACAGCCGCAGCCGTCAATGACAGTAGAAAAGGTTTCGTTGGAAGAGGGCGACATTGTAATGGTGAAAGTAGAACCTGCTATGTTTCCTCCAGTCAGATACAAGGGGCGTATATGGGTTCGTATAGGGCCAAGAAAGGGGGTCGCCAATGAAAATGACGAACACATCTTGATGGAGAAACGACGCTCAAATGTGGCATCTTTTGACTCGTTACCTTGTCTAAACGCAACGATAGACGATTTGGACCTGCAGAAATTCAAACACTATTATCTCCCTAAAGCATTGAATGATGAGGAGCTGGAGTCAGACCGTCGAGATGTGAAATTTCAATTAAGTTCGTTTGGATTTTTCGATACCAGATACGACAGTCCGACAAATGCAGGAATGTTGTTTTTCGCAAAGAATCTTCGTCGCTTTATTCCTGGTGCGTATATTCAATATGTCCGATTTGCTGGTAAAGACAGGGCTGGAGATATTCTGACTGAACACGAGTTCAAAGGCAACCTATGTACCATCTTGCCAGAATTGGATACTTTTATAAAGACAACCATTTCCAACCGACGCCCAATTCCGGTCACCGCGTTGCAAGAAGTGCAGGTCGCAGACTATCCGGATTGGGCAACTCGTGAATTGTTGATGAACGCCATCTGTCATAGGGATTACACAAGTAATGGCCCTATTCAATTCTATCAGTATGATGACCGAATTGAGATTATGAATCACGGTGGTTTATATGGCAGGGCAAACATCGATAATTTCCCGAATGTAAACGACTATCGGAATATTGTTGTTGCAGAAGCTATGAAAGTATTGGGATTTGTGAACCGACATAGTCGCGGCGTATTGCGCGTACAAAAGGAACTGAAAGCGAACGAAAACGGAGTTGCTATATATGACTTCTCTTATCAGACTGCGGTTATGGTAACGGAAAACAAATCGCCACGAGCAGAACGGATGATTAAAGAAGCCGTCGTCAATGGACTCTTGATGGAAAATGGAGAAAAAAGGTCATATTTGGCTGTTTCAGAAGAAAAACAGACACAAAAACAGACAAATTTGGCTATTTTTGATTTTCCAACGCTACTAGTTAAAAATGTTTATGAGGCCATTAAAATGAACCGCAGGGTAAAGTATTCTTGGCTTGCAGACAATCTTGGCGTTAGCGAACGAACAATCCAACGTGCTATCAATAATTTGAAGGACCTGGGTTATATCAACAAAGAACACTCGAAGATAAAAGGTGAGTGGCAGCTTTTGAAGTGATTGAGATCCTGTTTACTGTAGGTGGGACGTCTAAAGGAATATTATTTGTTGGAAGACGTTTATAATAGTGTGATTATAAATGAGACAGTTCGTTTAAGTGAGGATTTGTAATTTTATAATTTAAAAAAATAAAAATTTGTGTTGTAAATAAATGGCTTTGTCTGTGTCTCTCTTGTGTCAGCGAACAATCAAAAGGGGAAATGGAAAAAGAAGACTATGTCTATAATACGGCGAAAGAATATGTAGAATTTTTTTGTTATGGCGAGACATTTTTTATTGAAAACAGTGGTAATGATACCAATACAGACAGGAAACGTCAATTTTATGAAATGTGGTCAAATAATACATTTCACGGCGAGCAGTTTTCTGTGGCCCTGCCAGTGGTGGCTATCTGATAAAGATTGGCAACCACCCCGCCCGCATAGTCGTGGTTATAAGATAAAAATAATCATATATTATAGCAACAGGCCGCCCCAAAGGGCGGCCTGTTGCTATAAATATATCGTTATATCGAATTAACGCATCGATTTACATCGCCATTTCCTGCAGGAACTTGACGCTGCTGTGGATGTGGCGGTACATCACCTCGTCGATGTCGACAAAGTTGACCACCTTGCGGAAGTCAGCGAACATTTTTTCGATGAAGGGGCTGCTCTTGAGGCCTTCCTGGTGGCGGAAGTCGAGGGCTTGGGCTGCGTTGAAGAGCTCAATGGCCAGCACGCGCTCCACGTTCTCCATCACGCGGTAGCACTTC
>JAFPYT010000358.1 GCA_017394445.1 Bacteroidales bacterium
CATAGCCTCGGCGATGAGTTTTCCGATTTCAGCGTCGTTGTTGGCAGAAATGCGTGCAACAGCCTCGATTTTAGAGTTGTCGTCGCCAACTTCCTCAGAATTTGCTTTGAGGTTTTCTACCACTTTGGCAACAGCCTTGTCGATACCGCGTTTGAGGTCGGTGGGGTTTGCACCTGCTGTAACGTTCTTTAAGCCAACGCCTACGATAGCCTGAGCAAGAACGGTGGCGGTAGTTGTGCCGTCGCCAGCAAGGTCGTTGGTTTTAGAGGCAACCTCTTTTACCAACTGTGCGCCCATATTCATAAACGGGTCGTCGAGTTCGATTTCTTTGGCAACTGTTACGCCGTCTTTTGTGATTTGGGGAGCACCAAATTTCTTTTCGATTACCACGTTGCGACCTTTGGGTCCGAGAGTGGTTTTTACTGCGTTTGCAAGTTCGTCAACGCCTTTTTTCAAAAGGTCTCTTGCTTCGATATTGTATTTAATTTCTTTTGCCATAATAGATTAAAATTTACTTGATTAAACAATAGCCAAAACGTCTGATTGGTTCATAATGAGGTACTCTTCGCCGTCGAGTTCGATTTTTGTACCTGCGTATTTGCCGTAGAGTACGATGTCGCCGGCTTTGAGTTCCATAGCCTCGTCTTTTGTACCGTTGCCTACTGCTACAATTTCGCCGCGCTGCGGTTTCTCTTTTGCCGAATCGGGAATGTAAATTCCTGATTTTGTTTTGTTTTCGGCTTCCTGCACTTTAACTACTACTCTCGTGCCGAGGGGTTTAATGTTTAATGCCATTTTATATAGTTTTTAAAATTGTTTTATAAATTTGTTTTTTCACGTTTAGGGTTTTCATATTTTGTGCCAAAGGATAAAAACGGACATTTTGGCAGAGTTTGTGTCAGTACTGGCAGTGTAATGTTGTGCCATTTTGTGGTAATGCGTTATTAATTAAAGGTTTGCCAAAATGTCAGATTATGTCAGCGGTGTCAGTTTCTGCCATAATTATTAAAACATTATTACACAATAAATTAAAAGAAACACTATCAGTATTTTTCGTAAAAATATGGTGGCAGGGTAACGAGAGTTAAGAGTTTTTTGTAATTTTACGGTCATTAATTACTACACATTAAAATATTATACAAAATGGCAAAAATAAAAGTAGCAATTGTAGGTTACGGCAACATAGGCCGTTACTCTATTCAGGCGGTAAAGGCTGCCGCCGATATGGAACTCGTAGGTGTGGTTCGTCGCAAAGAATCGCTCGGCAAAAAAGACGCTTTTCTCGAAGGCATCAAGGTGGTTGCCGACATCGACGAACTTGGCAAGGTAGACGCCGCTATTTTGGCGTTGCCCTCGCGCGAGATTCCCGCAGCCGCTCAAAAACTTATCGAAAAGGGTATCTGCACAGTTGACAGTTTCGATATTCACGGCGAAGAAATACTTAAACTTTACAAGGCTCTCGACGCAGCCGGCAAAAAACACAAGGCAGCCGCTATTATTTCGGCAGGATGGGACCCCGGTACAGACTCGGTAATCCGCACACTGCTTTTGGCTATGGCTCCCAAAGGTTTGACTTACACCAACTTCGGTCCTGGTATGAGTATGGGTCACTCGGTAGTTGCCCGCAGCAAAAAAGGCGTCAAAGACGCTCTTTCGATGACAATTCCCCTTGGCACAGGCATCCACCGCCGCGATGTTTATGTAGAACTCGAAAAAGGCGCTAAGTTTGAGGACGTGGAGAAGGCTATCAAAACCGACTCGTATTTTTCGCACGACGACACTCACGTACACGAAGTAGCCTGCGTAAACGACCTCCGAGATATGGGTCACGGCGTTCTTTTGGAGCGCAAAGGCGTTAGCGGCGACACTCAAAACCAGCGTTTCTCGTTTTCGATGAGCATCAACAACCCCGCACTCACAGGACAAGTTCTCTGTGCCTGCGCTCGTGCCGTTGTAAAACAGAAACCGGGTTGCTACTCGCTTCCTCAGATTGCCCCCTTCGACCTCGTTGGCGGCGATGTAGAGGATTTCTTGCTGCATACGGTGTAATCTGAAACACATTATATTAAATAAAAAACAACCACTTTCTGATGATAGGGAAGTGGTTGTTTTTTTAGGGGGTGGAGAGTTATTTTCGTCCAAATGTGGTAAAAAAAGTGAGATTTGGACGAAAATCATTTGGTTTTTGTCCAAATGTGGTAATTACTCCGCAATCTTTACGCCTTCGATTTTAAAGCATCCCTCGCAGTCGCCTTCGATAAAATCGAATGTTTTTGTGCCTTTTGGGAGGGGGGCGAAGGTGAGACGGCAATGGCCAAGTTTGTCGAAGGGCACTTGGGTGTATTCGTCAAGGATGATGTCGCTGCCAGTCAATTTGCTTACGCATTTTCCGTTAGCAAAAAGTGCTGTTTCTTTCGCCACCTTAAACCTACCGCTCATTGTGTATGTGCAGTTGAGCACCACGGAATCCTTGTAAATCTCCGCCTTGTCGATGAGGAACAAACCGTTGATGTTTGCACATTCAGGGTTGGTGATGATTGTTGCATCGTTTTCAGTCTTGATTTCGGGCGCGGTAAATCCGTGGTCTTTCAACACTTTGATGATTTTGTCCATATGAGCACCCTCAAAAATATCCTCGATTATGCCGTCGGGATTCACAATATAGAATGTCGGTGTTGCGCAAATCTTGTTGAGTGCAAAAAGGCCTGTTCTGCCATCACGGTCGTTGAAAAGCGGGTGGTTTGGTTTTTCAGCATTAACCATCTCTGCAAATTGACTTTCTGTGTCGGCGGTGATGGTGATAATTTCAAACTCCTTGCCGATGCCCCTTTCGTAAAAATATTTTACCGAAGCATCAAACATTCTGCACGGACCGCAATAGTACGAACTGAAATCAAGCAACAGCCATTTGCCCTTGTAGTCGGCGAGGTGGTGAAGTTCGCCGTTGATGTCGTAGAGGTCGTAGTCGTTAATTTGGTCGCCGACAGCAGGAGCCTTGCCGTAGAGAGCGAGGTTGACAGCCTTGCCAATCTTAGAGTTTTTGTACTCGTCGGGAAGTTTGTTGTAGATAGCCTCCACTTTTCCGTAGTATTTGCTGTCTTTGCCCTCCTCGTAGATAAAGTCCATCTTGCTGCACAATTCCTTCATCAAATAGTCGTTCGCAGGTAGTGACATCAGCGATTCAAAATACTTATCGAGCAATTGTTCGTCGATTTCGTCTATTTGCTCGTAGATTTGTTCGCGCTCTTCGTCAGAGGTTGATTTGGAGGCGGCGAGCAAGAGTTCATCTACCTGTTTGAACATATTCTTTATAGGTTCGTACAGTTTGTCGTCGAAGTCTTGGCGTGGGTTTTTGCTCTTGACAGTCCACATACTTGGGAAAATGTCGGAACCTGTTACGGTTGAGGTGTAGCCGTCTTGCACGAAAATGTTTTTGTACGTTGTGTTGAAATCGTAGTTGCCTTTTTTTATAATCACGTGGAAGTAAGAGTCGTCGGTGATTGAATCGCACTTGAAAGAGAATTTGCGTGTGGTGGTTCTCGTAGAATCGATAAAGACCATCTTTGCGCCTTCGCCTTCTACTCGGTTCAGACAGACATCGTATTCCTCAGGAATGTCTGTGAGGTTTACCTCAATTGTGGTTTCGCCTTTCTGTTGACAGGACGACATTGCCGCTATGGTTAGTGCGGCGAGATAGAATTTTAGTTTCATTTTGTTGATGTTTTATGTTTTTTATAATTTACTCTGCAATCTTTACTCCTTCGATTTTAAAGCATCCATCGCAGTCGCCTTCGATGAAATCGAATGATTTTGTGCCTTTTGGGAGGGGAGCGAAGGTGAGGCGGCAATGTCCAACTTGTCCAAAGGGCACTTGGGTGAAGTCTTCGGTGCTGATGTTGCTGTTGGTCATTTTGCTGATGCATTTGCCGTTGGCAAAAAGTGCTGTTTCTTTTGCTATCTTGTATGCGCCGTAGATTGGAAATGTGCAATTGAGAACTACCGAATCTTTGTAAATCTCTACCTTGTCGATGAGGAACGAACCGTTGATGTTGGTGTATTCGGGACGTGTGATAATTGTTGAGGCTTTCTCTTTTTTGTATTCGGGTTTGGCAAATCCGCCGTGGTCTTTTATCAGATTAAAAATCTTGTCGAGATATACTCCAAAAAATATTTCCTCGATTTTACCTTCTGGATTTACAAGGTAGAATGTGGGATAAGCCGAAATTTTGTTGAGTGCAAACAGACCTGTTTTTTGGTCGCGGTCGTTGAAGAGCGGACTGATGAATTTTTCTTCCTTAGCCATAGCCTCAAACTGTACCTGAGCATCGTTTGTGATGTCGATGATTTCAAAATTTTTGGCGATGCCTCTCTCGTATAGATATTTGATTGTGCCGCCAAACATTCTGCAAGGACCGCAATAGTAAGAACTGAATTCCAACAAAAGCCATTTGCCCCTAAATTCCGAAAGATGGTGCACTTTGCCGTCGGCGTCGTAGAGGTCGTAGTCGTTGATAACGTCGCCAATTTCAGGTGCTTTGGCGTAGAGTGCGAGGTTTATCGCCTTGCCTTCCTTGGTGTTTTTGTATTGGTCGGGCAAAAGTTTGTAGAGTTCTTCCACTTGGGAGTAATACTTGTATTCTTTGCCTTCGTAGTTGACCGATGCGCTTGCCTGCAATAGGCGTTCCAACCAATATGCGTCAACAGGAATGGTTTTCATCGCCTCAAATTCGCGTTTGTTAACTTGGTCGTAGATTTCGATGACAGAAGGATATGATGACCTGTAACCTTCGTAGTTGGTAACGGTGTCTCTGATGTCATCCATTTTGCTTAACAAGTCTTTGCCGAGGTCGTTCATCTTGTTGAGAAAAACCTGTTTTGGATTTTTGCTCTCTACATTCCAATCACCCGAATGTATTCCCGAGCCCGAAACGTAGGTTGTAGAGCCTTTCTGAATCATTATTTTTCTGCTGTTCAGGTGAGAGAAGTTGTTGTTTTTTTTGTAGAGCGACGCAGCGTAGTAGGTGTTGTCGGTAAGATCCTCGCAATTGACTGTGAACTTGCGGGTAGTGGTGGTAGACGAGTCGGCAAAACAGGTTCTACCTCCTTGTCCTTCAAATTTTGAGATGTCGATAATATAACCTTCCGGAATATCCGTGAGGTTGAATTCGATAGCGGTTTTGTTGTTTTGACCGAAAGCGGTGGTCGCCAAACCGAGGGCGGCAAGTAGCAATTTTGTTTTCATTGGATTGGGGTTTTAATGTTGATAATTGTCTTTTCTTAAACTTAATTGTTTAGTTATATAATTTACAATGCAATAATATAACTTATTTTCCAAATACACAACTATTAAAAATAGTTAAATAACTTAAATTTATAGTTAGTGTTGCTTTTAGTTGTTTAAGAAAATGAAATACAACAATTTAGACTAAAAGATTTTTTGTGTTAATTTTTCTTAATTATCAAACTACCCTGAAAACTTTATTCCTTGATTACTCTTTCTATCGGTTCAAAGAGGGATTGATTGCGGCGGAGTTCGTTGACATTGAGGTTGTAGCGGATTTTGCTGTCCCAATTTGCACGCCAAAGGTCGTATTTTGGATCTTCGGATTCGATGTATGAGAATGTGGTAACGTCTGGCGGCAGCGGTTCAAATACTAAGAGGAAAGCGATGAAGTCGCCTGAATATCCGTTGACCCAAAAAGTGTGACCCAACGGGTTTCCCCATAAGTCTTTGATATTGTATTTTTTTCCACTGTTGTCTAATAGAAATGTCTTCTCGTGCACGCCGTAATATTCTCGCATCCAATTGTGTTCGTGGGCGACGGCGAGATATGTGGCTTCGGGCGTTGTCCAAATAGCCAAAGTGCCTTCTTTTACCGGTTTGATGAGGTGTGCGTCGGTGTAAATCGACCAAGTTAAGTGTTCGTGGATTTGGTAGTTTTTTTCCTCTTGAATGAGCCTTGCTTTTTTGATTGGCGGAATGTTGTCGGTAGTGGACTTGTTTCCTGCCCACATCGGGTGGATGATTGGCGCACCGAGCAGTCCCCATTCTGGAACGCCGAAGATAGATATTTCTTTGGCGGTTTCGGGCAGTTTCGGAAAATAGATTTTGAAATCTAACGGCGTACCCGCAGTAGATTTTATGCCGATGTGCTTGCTTGTGCACTCGGGAGAGGTGCGTCGGGCGCGGTACTGAATGCCTGTTGCCCAATCTACGATAGCCGTCTCCTCAGATGCCACCCAAAGGTTTGTAACTATGTCTGCCGGCATTGTGAAGTAGCAATGGAGCACTGTTTCATCGTTTTCCTCGGTGAGCATCCAATAGAGTAGCGAGACGTTTTTAGGCGGAGTGTTCTTGTGAGGAAATATAGCGGAGAAGTCGTTTGCAACCGGTGCTTCTACCCAACACGAGTCCTTGATCCAATCGTGTTCAGTTGTAGGCCAAACGACTAAGGTCTGTTTCGTTTTCTTGTCGGTGGTGGGGGTTGGCGACTGCACGGGGCAGCATTGGTTCTTTGCCAAAATCCTGACGTTTTCTGTGCCATCGTTCTTGCCATAACCTACTATAACAATGTCGTTGTTCTGTGCCATAACGCCGAGCGAAAGCATCAGCATTATTACTGTTAGTGTGAGTTTGTTCATAATTTTAATGAATTAAAGGTTTGAGTATGAGTTCATATTTTTTAGAGATGTTTTGTGGATGAAACTGGTGTAACAGTCTGATGTAGCGTTGCTTTCTTCTGGGGCGTTGGCACAGTAAAGTAGCGTTCTTCCGTTGCTGATTCGGTCGGCTATCCACGTGTATGTGCGTCCTGAATTTTCGTCGTTGATGCTGAAAAAGAATTTTTGCTGCGAATAGTTGAGAAAATATCCGCTTGTGTTCTCGTCGAAATGGCACGCAGATAGAATGAGGTTGCCCATAAGGTCAAAATCATCATTGTCGTCAAATACATAAAGCATTTCTTCCACATCGTATTCATCGTCGTGCTCGCATTCAAAATCTTGTTTTTCAGCGTGTTGGTGGTCGGCCATCATAGCGATAGCCTCGTCCATTTTAGCCGGTGCAAAAAAAATGCTCTCGTTGTCGGGTGTCGGTTGTTCGGTAACGATGGTTTCTGCCACTTGTTGCTGATTGTCGGGCGCAGGTTTCGGTTGTGCTTTTTTGTGCTGACGCTTTGGCTTGGCTGGTGCGGGTTCGGGTTTGGGTTCAGGAGCGGCAACGGGCACGGGCGCAATTTCGGTTTCGGCAATTGCGGGTTGCGAGGGTGTTTGGTCAATAGATGATGAGGTGTCGGCAATGATGGCGACTGCGGGCTGGGGTGTAGTTTGACGGTTGAGAGCGATGATGGCTCCGAGAACAACCACAATGGCGATGCACGCAGCCGCAGCCACCCAACGCCATATTTTTATTGTTTTTGGTTTCGCTTCGGATTCAATCTCGTCCAAAACGTTAGCCAAAAAATCGTCGGGCACTTCTGCTGGTCGCCTTTTTGCTTCTGTCCGCTCCAAAGCCTTGCGGAGGTCGGTGTCGTTGTATTTCTTCATTGTGGTTTTGTAGATTCTTTGGTTATTAGACACAGGAATGCAAAAAATATTACATCAAAAAACTAAAAATTTTTAAAACATCGTGTTTTTTTTGTTGTTCTATTGTGGTGAGGAGGCGTTTGCGGATTCTATGTAGCCTCACACCCAATGTGTTAGCATCTGAGTTCATTATATAGGCAATTTCTTTTATTGGTTTATCTTGATAATAATAAAGGTGTAGAAGTAGGCGGTCGTCGGGCGGAATGGTTTCGAGGGCGGCTTCTAATTGTTTAATACGCTCTTCGCTGCCTGTGGAAAATTGTTCGTCGAGATTGTCGGTTTCGGAAATTGGGGTGTCGTCGATGTTGACATAATGTAACTTGTTGCGGTTGAGGTGGTTGATAGATTCGTTGTAGGCAATGCGGCTTATCCAAGTAATAAACGACGAGCGGCCTTCAAATTTGTCAATTGCTCCAAAAGCCTTTACAAAAGTGTTTTGAGCGAGGTCTTCGGCATCGGCGCGGTTTTGCACCATTCGCGAAGTAAAGTCGATGATATTCTGCGAATAACGTTTTACAAAGTAAGCGTATCCGGCGGCTGCTGCTTTGCGGTCGCCAGTGCGCAGATGTGTTTTTATCTGAGATATTCTTTGTTGCTCGTCTATGTTGGTGGTGTTTGCCATCAGAGGGTTTTTCGCCACGAAGATAAACATATTAGTGCAATTTTATCTTGCATTTTGCTGAAAAAAAACTACATTTTTTTGCTCCGTACAATATTCTGTGTTTTAATTTATCAACTATGAAACTTGTCTATACCTATTGGCGTTAAAGATATAAGAAAGATAAAAACAATATAAGCGATATGATACGTGTTATTAAAATACTAATAAAATGTTCTACTTTGATTGCAATCTTAGGAGGCGTATTGTTCTATTTTGATTATAAACCAATTGGCTGTATGCTAATGTTTTTAGGTTCTTTTATAACACTTATGAAACTGATTAGCAAACGCAACAAACAGAAATCTGAAATGGACTCTACTACGGGAGTTTATGCCGTAACCCCGTGGGATTCATCCACAGACTGCTCCTCCTCCGACAGCGGCAACAGCAGTGACTGTGGCTACTATGGTGACTATTCTTCCTCATCCGACTGTGGCGACTGCTCAGCCTCATAATCGCATAAACATATTAGTTTAATTTTTTCTTGCATTTTGCAGAAAAATAATCTACCTTTGCAAAAAACATAAATATTTTACGATATGAATGCAGAAGTAGCACCAACGATGACGTTTGATACAGTTTCGCTTAATATTCCTCATACCGACCTTTCTTTTTTGAAGACTTTGGTTAAAAAGATGGGGTGGGTGATGAACAAAACATCATTTTTTTCTTTTTGATGAACCTTATGCTTTTTAGTTTTTGAAAACAGAATTTATTTCTTCCAAAATTTTATCTTCGTAGGCAAGGCATATTTGGAGTGCGTCTATCGATTCTTCCTCTGTTTTGAAGAAATTATATTTTTCATAAGGATAGCATTGCGATAGGTTGACTATTATGGTGGCTTTTGATGTTTTATATCGGTCGAATCGTAAGCCAATGACTCGACTATTGAACCCTCTTTCCTTATAATTCCAAATCTCGTATTGAGAAATGCATTGATATACAGTGAGAAGTCCATTGTCTATTTCTATTGTGAGTTTTGGTTTAATATCGATGCCCCTCTTTCTTTTATTATTGAGACAGTAGCCGATATGACCAGTTGCTGCGATGTTTGAACGAGTAAGGTTGGTGATTGAGATTGCTGTGTCGGTTGTGTTGCTGTATTTTGTCTTTACCCAATTACTTACAGCGGCAAACAATTCGTCCTGTGTTTTATCTGGCACAGAAATGGTACGTTCTACGACGAGTCCGTTGAGCGAATCTAATTACTTCTCCACTTTTTCCTTCATTTTTTCTATTCCTTGTACAAATTGTTCGTAGTCATTGTTGTGGCGAATTCCGAAATCGATGCAGTCTTCTTTTACCACGTTGCCATTTGGCGTGATAACTTCGAAATGAGGAATGCCACTAAAATTGAAAACGTCTCTCAATGCTATAAATGTGTTTCCGCCCGGAGCGATGGTTACTTCGTCGGCAAGATGTTGTTTTACATAATTCTTCATTGCTTCATATTTGGGATTGTCGCCGTTGACAAATACAAGTTTTATATCGGGATTTTGTGCAATTTTTTTGCGCAAATCCTTGCTGCTCTCAATAGCCATACGGCACGGTCCGCAACTCATCTGCCAAAAATCAAGATACAGATATTTGCCTTTGTAGACGTTTCGGAGAGAATCGATAAACGCTGTTGCTTCACATTTTCGCATAGGATAGGTAGAAGATGAATCGTTGAGGCGGGCGTAAAATAGTTGTTCAGCCTTTATTCTAATTGGTTTGAATTCAAGTTTTGGCAGTATAAAGTCGCGTATCATTTTGATGCTGTCGGTAGGCATATTTTTCCATACCATTTTATCAAACATACGAATTTTATGATACATAATCATTTGTGCTGTGAGCGAATTATCTGTTGTGTGCAATGTTTTTCGCAAAAGAGAATCCGAATGTGGAAAATATGCTTTGGTGTTTTCTACATCTTGAGGAGGATAGTGGTTTCCAATCATATGATTTTGAGAATAAGGAAATAAACCCCAAGGGATATAGTTCAACACAATCATCATATTCCTATCGCATAATAGTGCTTTGTCGGAAAAATCAATGTGGTTGAGATATTGATAATAGGCAGGATCTATCATTCGATTATACAGCGCAGTGTCTTTGAGACTTAAATAACTAAAGTCGCCTTCTGTTTTGGTTTCGTAACAATCTTCGAGCATCTTACTAAGTGTCACAAGTGTTAGGTACGCATATTGGCTTTGCGCCAAAGATAGAGCCAATGACATTTCTTCTTTTGAGAAAGTGGCATTCAAGCCATCGTGATATACTTTGGTTAATAGTTCGTTCCAAATTGTTTCGGCGAAGTCGGCAAAGTTGTCAAATCCGTCATCGTAATCTATTGTCTTTTTTGCAAATTCATTCCACGAAGAAAAGTATTGAAGCAAACGTTCAAATTGTTTGCAACGTCCTGTCGGGTAGGTACATTCTAATTTGCCGTCTTTGAATTTTGCCACAACTTCCACTGTGTCGCCAGGAAAGGCGAAAAAAGGAATATCGAATGATTTTCTACCAAAACGTTTGTAGAAAACGTTGTAGATGGGGTACGAAATACGGATTTTTTTTTCAAAAGTTCCGTCAGGATTGATAGAGAGTGATGATGCAGTTTGCTCTTCAAATTCGTCGAAAGAGTAACATTCGAATGTTTTGATAATTGATTGATACGGAGCGTAGTTTTCGATTTCGCCCTTGATAACAATGGTGTCGGTAATGAAACTTTTTTCGGGAATCGTCCACGAATATTCTGCTTTAAGAGCCTTGATATCAAGTGTTTCCTGACTTTTTGATTGAATTGACATTATCATTAATGCCGCAGTGATTAGTAATATCTGTTTCATTTTTATAGTTGATTAAGTTTTTAAATTTGCAATATAGACAATATTGTTGGAAAAATATTACAGGTTGAATGTGATTTTTTTGCAATCGATTATTATTTTTATAGATTTGCAAAAAAAACTATATGCCTGAGATTTGGTATCGTTATTATTATGTTTGGCGAAGATCACAATCCGCCGCATTTTCACGTGCGTTATATATGCATTATGATGAATTAGTTGCAAATTGGAATCTTCTGATGACTGGCAAACTACGAGAGCCATTGTTAAATTTGGATAATTTTATTCAATTTGCTCTGACTGATTGGACCCTGAAATGGTATAATAGTGTGGACTTTGCTCCTGAATATCTTTATGAGAACGGCAAAGCGGCGTAATTTATCTCTTTTTGAAATAAAGAATAAAAAAAGGACAGCCTTTCAGCCGTCCTTTTCTTTTTCCTTATCTTTTCAAGAATTACAATATCGGTTTCAACACAAATGTAAACGAGAACTCTTTGGGTTCGATGCGGTATTCGGGTAGGGGCATTGCGCCCCACGAGTCGTTGCCGGCGAGACCCTGCTGACGGTAATCGATTGTTACGGCGTAGAAATTGTTTTGCGGAAGGTCGATGGTGTGTTTTGTGCCGCGTTTTTCTTGTGCAAGGTCGTCGATGGTGTAGGGTGTAACACTAAACTCAAACGGCTGACGGGTGTCGTTGCTCTGTTTGATTTCAAGTCCGTAGCCTTTGCCGTTCGACATACGCATCAGACGGTTGTCGGTGCGGTTGCCGTTTTCCTGAGGGCTGGGGTAGAGGTAGCACATCTGTTCGGGCGATGAGGTGTAACGTCCTATAAATGCGCTGCTTTTGCGGTCGCAGTAGTTTTCGTGAGGACCACGGCCGTACCAGTCGATTACGTTGAAATATTTTGCCACATTAAACTTGATTCCGAACCGAGGCATAATGGGCAAGTTTTTCTGGTCTTTGGTGTTGAGCGATTCGGTGATGTCGATCCATCCGTTACCAAAAATGTAATATTCCATTATAAGTTCTGTTTTGGTGTTGGGAAGCGAGTAAACTGCGCGTACGTTGCTGCCAAAGTTGTCGGTGCTGGGCTGAAACGAAATCAGTTTGTACTCCTTGCTGTCGAGCATCCACGCCTTGCAACGTTCGGGCATACGGTTGCCAAAATCGTTGTCGGTGGGAGCACGCCAAAAGTTGGGTTCAATGGGACTGCGGAGCATATTCTCGGGATTGTTGGATGTGTTGATATGCTCAATAAGTCCGGTCTTGCGATTGAATTTGATTGTAAGATTCTTGGTTACAACAATATAGTACTCCTTGTCTTTGGGTATTTCCACTTTGAGGCTGCGGTCTACCTTGATAACCTCGTCGTCGGCAAAATCGCTGATTGAGGGCAGGTGAATTTGCTCTTGTGCCAAAACTGTACCTTCGGGAACGCAGG
>JAFPYT010000359.1 GCA_017394445.1 Bacteroidales bacterium
GGCCCTGACGATGAACGACATTATTTGTGGCGGCTGCGGCGGCTGACGTGGAAATAAATATGGCATAAAAAAACACGGCTTTCAGGCCGTGTTTTTTTTGTACTGCAATTTTATATCCGAATCACCATTTTATCCATTTGAATCACTCGTAATGGATAAAAAATGGATTTTTTATCCATTATAACATCATATTTTGAAAAAAAGTCGTATCTTTGCAAAAATTTTCAACTTATGAGAAACATCATATTAAAGCAACGAAACGAGCGCGACGGCTTGTACTCGAAGCCATATATAGAACGTGATACAAAATACCCAATAGCGGAAATGCTGAAAAATCCGCTTATAAAATTGATTACCGGACCACGCCGGGCAGGCAAGTCGGTGTTCGCTTTCTTGATGTTGCGTGGCTGCAATTTCGCATATCTAAACTTCGACGACCAGCAATTGCTCGACAGGTGGGACGAGGACTATGTCGAAGACGCTTTGGACAGTGTTTATCCTAATTACGAATATCTCATGCTCGACGAGGTGCAGAATCTTCCCGGCTGGGATATGTGGGTGAGCAAATTGTACCGCAACGGCAAAAACCTGATAATCACCGGAAGCAACGCCAATATGCTGTCGAGCGAGATGGCCACCATGCTAACAGGCCGCTATCTGCAAATTGAGATACTGCCTTTCAGTTTGGCCGAAACGATGGCGGCAAACGGCATCGACATCAACGACATAGCTCCTGGGCAAATGTCGAAAGCGTCGATTGTCCGCGACGATTATCTGCGCTTTGGTGGTTATCCCGAAACGGTATTCGCACGAGGAATAGCCAAAAACTATCTGGCAACTTTATTCGATTCGATATTGTTGAAAGACGTTGCCCAACGGCATAAGATAAGAAAAACCCCGGATCTGTACAGCCTCGCCACTTACATGCTTTCAAATTTCTGCAACCTTTTCTCATCCAACGAGTTGTCGAAAGAACTGAATTTAGCCAGCGTTACAACAACAAAAAAATATTGCGACTTTTTGTGCGAGCCCTACCTGTTTTTCTATCTCCCGCGTTTCAACAACAAAATGAAACTGATGGAGAAGGCCGACCGTAAGGCATACGTAGTCGATAACGGTTTTGTGCAATCCTCCGCCTTCAATCTGAGCGAAAACCTCGGACGACTGTTGGAAAACCAAGTGTTTGTGGAACTGCTTCGCTCGGGATATGTGCCTGGCAAGACACTTTTCTATTATTGGTCGAAAAACAACCGCGAAGTGGATTTTGTAACAAAAAAAGCCAACAAAGTGGAGCAACTTATTCAGGTGTCGTACAGTATTTCATCGCCAAAAACCAAGCAGCGGGAAGTAGCCGCCCTAACAGAATGTAGCAAAGAGCTGTTTTGCAATGATATGACGATAGTGACTTTTTCCGAAAGTGACACATTAAACACCGAAAAAGGTAACATCAAAGTGGTTCCTATCATGGATTTTTGCAGATAAATAGTAGTCAGTTGTCAGTATTCAGTGGCCAGAAAGTGAGCGAAGCGAACAAAATTTACAAGATTAAAAAGATTTCGCTTGCCGAAGACAAGCAGGAAAGAAATACAACAAGATTTACA
>JAFPYT010000360.1 GCA_017394445.1 Bacteroidales bacterium
ATAGTTATTTCGCGGCAACGGTGAAAATAGTTCATATAATCTTGCCGTCCTCCTGCAATTTTGTACCAATAGCTTCCAAACACATAACCATTTGGAGCAATGTCGCTTAGCATATACTCAGGGTCTATTTTGTGAGCAGCATCAACATAACGTTGGCAAATATTTTTAAACCAATAATTATCGGGCAAAGGCAGTTCATTGGCATAAAAACTATCCCAAGGATAATTGAGGAGTTCGTCGCCGGCGTGCAAATTGGCTGCTATTCCAAAATAATGATTTTTGGCAAAATCCATCATCGCCTTCACTTCGGGCTGATAATAATCAAATTCTGGCTCAGCTATAGTAGGGAAACTGCGGTTTAAATCTTCGCCATTGGCATTATAGCGTGTAGAATGTGTAACGCAATGATTTCCACCACGATACACCCCGTCGGGATTAGCAAGCGGATTAATATAAATTTGAATATTATCAACAAGCCAAGTTATATAATCGTTTGAACCATAATTATTTAACAGATAATCAATAAGACGGAGCATTAGATTAAAACCGCAAAGTTCGTCGCCGTGAATAGTGGAAGAATAAAAAAATTCAGGTTCGCTAAATTCTTCATCTTCAACATTATCCGAAATTTTTACAGCCAAAAGCTTACGTTTTTGAACGCTCTCCCCTATTTCGATAAGTTTACAAATATCAGGATGATGCGAGGCAAAACGCTCCATCAGTTGCAAATAAACATCGTAACTTGGATATAAATCAAAACCATCCATCTGCGCAATGTCGTCTGCCACAAAACCTTCATCAGTTTGAGCATACAAACCACTATTAATAAGCAAGATAGATAGTATAAGCACAATTTTTTTCATCTTAATCTCAATAACGTGCTAATATACAAAAAAATCAGTTAGATGGTATCGCTTTTAATAGATTTTCGCCCAAATTTAAATAATCGCCAATTTGCCAAACTCTGCCACGCGAATTTACATTCCAATCGCACTCTATTGTGGTAGAAAACTGCAAATGCTTGTATTTGCGAGCGTTATAAAAATCCGCCGACATTCCATCGGGATAAGTGCTGGTATCATCAATAATTTTTGGGCGATAGTGAGCAAAAGTGTAAAAGCGTTGCCAAAAACGTGTCAGATTGTCGGTACAACTGCCGCCGCCGTAAATATCAAAATACGAAAACACATTAGTGATACTTCCGCCCGGATAGGTGCAATGAATATCCAAAAATATGTCGTAGCGGCGTTTAGGAGTTTTATTAATCCACTTTTGAATAGTTTGAATTTCGGAACGAATTGGCGTATCCCAATCGCGGTTAAAGTCGCGTGGATAGCACATGCGACCGCTCTGTCCCGACACCACATTATCAATGTCAACCATGGGCACAATCTTAAAAATATAACGGCTAAGTATCTTATTAGCAGATTCTTGATGCGAAACCAAATAGTTTATCATACCCTCTACCACATAGTTTGAAAGACTTTCAAAAGCGTGTTGACGAGCAATTATCCAAACATTTTTTTTATGACGCTTTTTAACTATAGAATCGGTGGCGGTAAGACAATAAATTCGCCGCCCGCCTTGGGTAAAATGAGAGCTGTCGATAGTGAGAAGACCATTATTCGCAAAGGAGGAAACAAATTCTCTTAATCTACTGTAACTATATGGATATCCGGTAGATACATAAACAGTATCAGATTTGGGCTCGATGTAAAAATGATTGAGATGGTTTCGCTGAAAAGCCCTTACATTAAAAAAATCTTTGCCATTATACGATACAACAGGATAATTTGGAGGATAAAACTTATTGTTATAATCCATTAATACAGTGATAATTGTATCGCGGCGGAAACCTGTTACCCCAAAATAAAACCAAACGTTTTCGGTATTAATGCTGTCGAGTTTTGGAGAAAAGCAGATTGTGTTGGTTTGGTAACAAGCCGACGAAATTGCCGTATCAACATTGGCACATTCAAAATCATAAATAAACTTGATTTGGGCTTTGGCTTGAAAAACAAAAAAAGTGAGTAAAAACAAAAATAAACTTTTCATAATAGACGTAACGAGGCAGTATAATACAAAAACCGCCTGAATCGCATGAGAATCAGGCGGATAAATATTTATTTAATCTTCAAACCTTATTTCTTAGTAAGTTCAAGAGTGTCTTGTGCAATAACGAGTTCCTCGTTGGTGGGAACAACAATTACCTTAACCTTAGAAGTGGGTTTAGAGATAACCATCTCTTTATCTCTCAAGCCAGTATTAATAGTATCGTCGAACTCAATACCAAGGTTTTCGAGATTCATGGCAACACCACGACGTGTTGTATCACCTTTTTCGCCGATACCGCCGCAGAAGATAAGAGCATCGCAACCGTTCATGGCTGCCATGTAAGCTCCGATGTATTTTTTGATGCTGTAATCCTGCATTTTGCAAGCGAGGGCGGCACGATATTCTTTGCGAACAAATGCAGCTTCCTCAACATCGCGCATATCCGACGAAACACCCGAAATACCAAGAATACCAGATTTCTTATTAATAAAGGTGTTCATATCTTCAGGCTTAAGTGCGCCATTTTCAAACAGATAAGGGAACACAGCAGGGTCGATAATACCGCAACGAGTACCCATTACAACGCCTTCGCAAGGGGTAAGACCCATCGAAGTATCTATAACTTTGCCATTTACGATAGCAGCGAGCGAAGCGCCATTACCGATGTGGCAGGTGATAAGTTTGCTATTGTTGTAGTCGAGACCAAGGATTTCGCACGCACGTTTAGAAACATAGCGGTGGCTTGATCCGTGGAAACCGTAACGACGGATGTGATATTTTTCGTACAATTCGTAAGGAATTGCGTACATATAAGCATAATCGGGAATTGTCTGATGGAAAGCAGTATCAAACACAGCCACCTGAGGCAACGAAGGAAGAATAGCCTTAATTGCTCTGATACCCTTTAAATTAGCCATCTGATGAAGCGGTCCGAGGGGAGCAATTTCTTCTATTTTTGCAATAACTTCGTCGTTGATAAGAACCGACTGTTTGAAAAATTCTCCGCCGTGGAGCACGCGGTGACCAGCAGCGTCAATATCGTTGAGCGAAGAAATAACGCCCAATTCTTTATCGGTTAATGTATTAAGAACCAATTCGATAGCCTCTTTGTGGTCGTTCATAGGCTTTTCGATTTTGGTTTTAGCGCCTTCGCCTTTCTGATGTTTAAGAAACGAATCTGGGAGTCCGATTTTTTCAACTCCACCTTTTGCGAGCACCTCGTTTTTATCCATATCAAACAATTGATATTTCAAAGACGAAGAACCACAGTTTATTACTAAAATTTTCACTTTGTGTACAAATTAATAATTTAAAATATGCACTTCAATTATGCATTATGAATTATGAATTACTTAGCAGCAGCCTGCAAAGCAGTGATAGCCACCATGTTAACAATATCTTCAACGTAGCATCCGCGCGAAAGGTCGTTGACAGGAGCGGCCATACCTTGAAGAATAGGACCAACTGCATCGGCACCTGCAAGACGCTGAACGAGTTTGTAACCAATGTTTCCAGCCTCTAACGATGGGAAAACCAAAACATTAGCCTTTCCAGCAACATGGCTTCCGGGTGCTTTGAGGTCGGCAACTTTCTGAACCATAGCAGCATCAGCTTGAAGTTCGCCATCGATATCTAATTCAGGAGCAGCAGCCTGAGCAAGTTTTGTAGCCTCTACCACCTTGTCGACAACTTCGTGCTGAGCCGAACCTTTGGTAGAAAAACTCAACATTGCAACTTTTGGGTCGATACCAGCAAGAGCCTTGGCTGTTTTTGCGCTAATAACTGCAATATCAGCAAGTTGCTGAGCGGTGGGGTCGATTGTAACTGCGCAGTCGGCAAAAAGGAATACACCATCTTGTCCGTAAGCCTTATTGGGAACAACCACTACAAACGCACCAGATACAGTGCTAACGCCAGGAGCAGTTTTGATATACTGCAAAGCGGGACGGATTGTATCGGCAGTAGAGCAAATAGCACCAGCAACCATACCGTCGGCATCACCAGCCTTAATCATCAGTGTACCAAGGTAATAAGGGCTATCTAACTGTTTCAATGCTTTTTCTACAGTCATACCTTTTGCCTTACGGATTTCAGCCATAATTTCGGCATACTGCTGTTTTTTAGCATAAGTTTTTGTGTCAACAATCTGCGCCTTAGCAATGTTTTTTAGACCTAATTTGTCGGCTTCGGCTTTGATAGTTTCGGGATTTCCGATAAGAACTAATTGTGCAATACCTTCGCCGAGGATAGTGTCGGCGGCTTTGAGTGTGCGTTCTTCCTCGCCTTCAGGCAAAACAATGCGTTTGTTTGCTTTCTTGGCGTTTTCTCTGATTTGTTCCAATAATGTCATGGATGTATTTTTTTTGGTTTAATGTCGTTTTTCAGTTTGCAAAAATACAAAAAAAGATAAAACTGCAAAAAGCAATTTTATTTTTCTTTATCAATATCGCTTTGAGCTCGTGCAATAATCTCTTCAACTGATAATGAGGAGTTTGGCATTATAATATCGGGAATAGAGCAGTTGCATTGCTTAGAGGCTTGGTAACGTTTACATTGCTGATAACGTCCCGGACGAAGGCAATAAAGTGTTTTATAGGTTTCGCCTGTAAATTCATTAAACAACACACCTTTCTGAAATATAGGGCATTTAGCCAATTTTTCACATACTTGATCCATAATAAATATCACTTAAAAACTTCAGTTTATTCTTCCGCAAAATTACAATTATTTACAATACAAAAAGTGCAAAAATGCATTTTTTTTAATTATTTTATCTGATCTGCATAAAATTCAAGAGAGCCAAGCATCACACCCGCTTCTTTGGCCATATCACCATTGCAAACCACCGAAACTTTAAAGGCAATTTGAGGAGATTGTCGGCATTGAACAAAGCCATAAATCAAATAATAATCAGCATTTTCGGGTTTGTTGCCTCCAATATAAAGAGAACCTTCGATGGTAGAATTTTGTTTCAACTCCATTATCTGAACGCTTTTGCGATCGATGCCAGTTTTTTTGAGCACTTTTTCAAGATTGTCTTTCATGGCAGAGGAGCTAAGCGACGAAACATCACAAAAAAGTGCAGAAAAAGAAAGCCTGTCGTCTTCGATTTCGAGTTTTGATTCGTCGTCGCAAGTTACTTTGAGCCCCTCGGTATACGAAACACACAATCCATTGTTATTAGACTGATATTTATAGTATTTCTGCGCTTGAGATTCAAAAACCGTCATTGATAAAAGTATCGTTAGCGCTATTAATGTAGCTATATTTTTCATATTACGCAACTTAATTAAATAAATATAAAACGGTATTTAACCGCCAATTATTTTACATGAGCATATTTTCCGTTTTCTTGCAATTCGTATGCTGTGCCGGGCAATGACTTAAGATACGGTGCTATCTCAGGAAATAAAAATGCCACCGTAAAAAGGTCAGAATCAGAATCGGCATAAAAGTCGAGCGGAAGTATATCTTCGTCGG
>JAFPYT010000361.1 GCA_017394445.1 Bacteroidales bacterium
CAGTGCGTGCACCTGATGTCCGTGCTTGTTGCGCGATACCACGAAAGTGTTGGTGGCGGAAACAGCCTCGCGTCTGTTCGACGACACTGTGGCCTCCTGCAAGCCGAAATATTTTTCGCACAAGTTTATCACCTTACCAAAATCCACATTCCCCACAATGGAGATGACCATTTTGTCTGTGGTGTAGTTTTTTTTCATAAAAGTGTGCAGCGAGGCCGAATTGTACTTGCGTATATTTCGTGGAGTGCCTAGTATGTTGTGGGCAAGACTGTGTTTGCCGAAGTATAGTTCTTCGAAATCGTCGAAAATAAGTTCCGACGGGGTGTCCTTGTAGGAGTTTATCTCGTCGATAATCACTTCCGACTCCTTCACCAGTTCCTTTGCAGGGAAAGTGGAGTGGAAAAGCACATCGGCAAAAAGCTCCATACAACGCTCCAGATATTGTGTTAGCGCCGAAGCATAGATGCAGGTCTCCTCCTTGGTGGTATAGGCGTTGAGTTCGCCGCCCACGCCGTCGATACGGTTGAGTATATGGAAAGCTTTGCGTTTTTCGGTGCCTTTGAAAATGGCATGTTCGATGAAATGCGCCAGTCCCTCCTCGTTTTTAGTTTCGTCGCGCGAGCCCACATTGATATAAACCCCGCTATGCACCACAGGCGAATAGTTGCGGCGGAAAACAATGCGTATCCCGTTTTTCAATCGATGGTACTGATAGTTCTCGGAGTTCACGTGCTGTGGGTTTATTGTATCACACCTTCGGCAAAGGTGAGGTTGCAACGGAATAGCTCTTCCAATTTTTTGTCCTTGGGCATAAGATATGTATGCAACCCCAACGATTTGGCAGTCTGTATGTTGGCAGGATTATCGTCGATAAAAACCGTTTCGTCGGGGTTAAGGCCGTTTTCGTCGATAATCAGCTGGAAACCGTCGGGTTTTGGCTTGCGGGTATGCATCAGCTGCGAGAAATAAGCCTTGCAGAACGACACTTCGAATGGGTTGAAACCATATTTCTGAGTCTCCTCGGCCATAAAACGGTCGTAGTTTATCTGGTTGGTGTTGCTAAAAAGGAAGGTGTTGAACTTGATACGCAGTCCGCCGAGCAGCTGCCAACGGATTTTTGGTATCTCTATCAGTATGGCGTTCCATGAATCGTCGATTTGTGTGTCGGTGAGCGGTATTGGTGATATGCTACGGATATAGTCGCGAAACTCTGCAGGTGTTATCAAGCCTTCCTCAAACTGGTCGATCATGGGTGTCTGCGACATCTTGGTGTAGTATTGCTCAAAATCCTGGAGTCCGTATGTGCGGAAACGGTCGGCAATATTTTCGTATCTAATGTCGTATATTACGCCACCCAAGTCGAATATTATATTTTTGATTTCCATACATTTACCTATGAATTACACAAAAAAATATTTTGGTTTTGGAGTTGCAAAAATACTCATTTTTTGCCGAAAAAGCAAATACTCATCCCGCTATTGCCTTGCCCATGGCACTACTGGTTGAATTTGTCGAGAACCATCTGGGCGTAGGTCTTGGAGACAGGAAGGTCGGAGATGTCCTTGTCGTCGAGTTCGATAAAGAGTCCTGTTTTTTCTTTTTTTAGCACTTTCACTTTCTTGAAATTGACGATATAGGAGCGGTGGCAGCGCACAAGGTCGGCGGAGAAATCCATCGTTTCGATGTTTTTCAACGAGTTGCGAAGTATGAATTTTGTTATCCTGTCCTTATTTTGATAGCAGATATTCACATAGTTGTCGGCCGCCTCGATGTAATATAGGTTTTCGATGTTCACCGACAGTTTAAGATTGCCTTTGTCGTCGTTGAAAAGCAGTTGCGGATTCTTATCGTCGGTTTCGGCGGTGATGCCATGCCGTTTGCGGAAACGCTCTATATACAAATCCTTGGCCATAAGCTCGAAATACATTGTGGAGATGATGTAAGGCACTGTGAGTATCGACACGCAGTATGTAAGGGTGTCGCCGATAATGCCGAAATAACCTATCTTACAGTTATACACGACCTTGCCCACAAGCCATGCGTACAGATTGCAGAACATAGCAATGGCTATTATTTCCACCACCACCCATGCCACATAAGTGCCGTACCTGACAGGCTCGCGCTTTACGCAGACAAAATGCAGTATCATCCTACTGATAAGCAGTACAACAAGTCCGATGGCAGAAACTATGGCCGTGTGTGCGGCAAACACCTCTTTGGTTTTTATAGCTTCAAATTTACCCGATCCGTAGGGCGAGAAGATAAGTATAAAAGTAAAGGCAAATACAACCACAAACGCTATGAATAGCAGACTGTTAGTTATCTTGGTAAGATTTATTGGTATCCTTTTTCTCATATAATAATGAATATTGCCCACATAAAACGTTTTTTAGTCCCAAAAATTGCATTTTAAACATATTTTTTTTGTGGGGTGAAATTTTTGGAACAAAAAACGCGATATTTTCACCCCATATTTTGAATTTTTACCCCGTATTTCGACTTTTTACGTATTGAGACAGACTTAAATACCATATTTTTCACCACAGCAATCTTTCTTGGTATCTTTGCAACGCAAAAAAAATAATTTTGCGCAAAAACATAATGATTTATATAAAAACACACATACGGAACTTATCAATTTCACACACTTCTTTTTTGCAGTGTGCGAAAAAATGTGTATTTTTGCAAAATAACAACAAAACAACAGCCCAATGATAAGTTTCGAAAACATAAACAAGCCCGATTGGAGATATAATCTCCTTTACTCGTATGTGCACCTGATGCACAACTATATCTATTACCGCAAATATTACATACTTAACCGCGAGCGGATTCCCAAAGGCAAACCCGTGGTGGCTATAAGCAACCACCAGAACGGCCTTACCGACGCCCTCGGCATTCTCTTCGGATTCAGCAAGGACGGCCGGCATCCTGTATTTATAGCCCGTGCCGACATTTTTAAACGCGAGATTGCCGCCAAAGCATTGCGATTTCTGAACATCATGCCCGCATTCAGGGCTATGGACGTAGGCACCGCCGGCGTGGGCGAAAACGAGGCGATATTCAACCGCTCGGCCCAGGTGCTGACAGAAAACGGCGTAATAGCCCTTTTCCCGGAGGCAGGACACCAGAACTGCCACACCCTCGGCACTTTCAAAAAAGGATTCGCACGAATAGCCTTCAGAGCCGCCGAGATGATGGACTTTAAAGAGCCTGTGTACATACAGCCGATGTCCAACCACTACGACAACTATTTCTCCGTTCAGGGCCGACTGGTTATAACTTTCGGCGAACCGTTCGAATTCACCGACCTCTACGAGCTGTACAAAACACAGCCGCACCGCGCCGAGAAACTGCTCGCCGACCGCGCCCGCGTCGTTGTGGACGAACTAATGCTCAACATCAAAGACTTGGAGCATTACGAAGAATACGAGATGCTCTGCTCCATATACGGACGCGAATTGCTTAAAGACGAAGGCAAGAAATGGAGCTACTTCCCCAACCAACTGCACGCCAGCCAAAAGGTTGTAAAAATGCTCGACAACTGCCGCGAAAACGACCCCGACACTTTCGACGACATAATGAAAATCACCCACCGCTACTGTCACTCGTTGGATAAGATGCACCTCCGCGACTGGGTTTTCGCACAAAAGCTTTCTACTCCAGGATTCCTGCTGCGTCTGCTGCTGTGCATAATACTAACGCCGATAGTTATAGCCTGCTGGGCTATAAACATAGTGCCTTTCAGCATGTCGTCGTTTATCACACGGAAAATAAAGGATTATATGCTCCACTCGTCGTTCCATTTCGCAGTGGGATTTCTGGTGGCATACCCGCTGTGGTTTATCATTTCCGGCATTGTGCTCGGTGCCGTGACCGGGATATGGTGGCTGCTGCCAATATATATGGTAGTGCTGCCGCTGTCGCTGCTCGTATATCTGCGCAGCAAAGTGATGATTAAAAAGGTGTACAACCGCGTGCGCCGTTTCAGGCTGTGGTTTCGTGGCAACCGCTACTACGCCGAGGCCGTGGAGACACGCCAGAATATCATCAAAAAATTCTCACTTATCAGAAAATAGTTTTTTTATGAATATTGCGTAAAATGGTGGAGGAGAAATTCTCCACCATTTTTTTCTTCAGTGTTGCGATGAGGTAATGCAACCTGACAAGTGGGCAAAAACGATGTGAGATAATGCGGAATTGTTAGTTGGTTGGAGAGTTTTCGGTTTCGGAGTTGGGAGAGAAGATATCTTATTATATTGTCAGATAATTGATTAGCTCCACTAAAGCACTTTTTTTTCTCAAAATTATTCAAATTAAATTATTTATTTTGAATAATACAAAATGAATAATTTTGTATTATATTGATATTTAGCGAAATAGAGATGGTAATAACCGTGTGAAATCCCACTTTTTTTTGTGAAAAAACGACCTTTTTTGCCATGTTTTGTTTCTTCCGAAATCTCTTTTTTGTGAGACTTTGGTTTTAGCGACAAAAAAAAATTTTTGGCAAAACCAATTATTTGTCGTAACTTTGCAGGCGATTTCAATGGAAATCACGAAGCGTTATGCTCGTTCTTGTAATCGGAAATGTGAGATGATTCCAGATTATAATGCAAGACGGTATAATAGTTCGCGCATTTTTGCGTGGGCTGTTATTTCACATCTTCATTATAAGGTGAATCTCACAAACTCCGATTAATGGATGCGGTTTACGGTGCCACGCTTCTTTTTTATACAATCCGCTCAATCCGGCACTGTTAGAGCAATAAAAGTTGCGCCCGGCACGAATTAGGGTTACAATTATGGAAGGAATGTATGTTGATTTGAACGCATTGAGGATAACCTTGGATTCCTCTGTAAAACACATTTCAAAAACAGCATGTATGGCATTATCGGGTTCCATTGAAAATGGTCTTTTGCTTTCACGCAACCCCGATGCTACAATCGTTATATACAACGATAGAATCGATTTTGGTAAATGTTTGGAACCAGAACTCGCTACGGTTTCTGGACGCTTAGGATTCATACCTAATTTCTTTAAAGAGTACGGGAATATTGTATATCGTTTTGGGTCAAATTTAAAGTGTTCATTTTTTGGAAAAACCATAGATTATACCGGAATGTTTCCACCGACTTCTCCTGACAATTACGACATCTATCAACTTTTATATCCGAAATTTGCATGATTAAACTAGAAAAAACTTTAGGCGTTCGTGGCGTAGCAAACGACATAACTATTTTTAGAATTCAGGAAATAATAGCAATAGAGAAAGAAAGGATGGGATTTGTTGGGAAGGTGGTTATTGACACTGAAAAAATATCCTTTTATAAGTTTGGTTTAAAGTTAGGAATATGTAGGTTCGCTCCGAATGGTTTGGTTGTGAATGAGGAAGGAA
>JAFPYT010000362.1 GCA_017394445.1 Bacteroidales bacterium
AGTTTGTAGGCGTAGAAGCCGACGGCTCGTTTGGTCCCGCCACAGCTAATGGTCTAAAGCTCAAACTTATGGAAAATGCACAAGGCGAGCAAGTTATTGCCGACGCAGGTGGCTTAGACGATGTAGTTGAGCGTTATATGCGCGAACAAGGTATACAGAAAGCATAATTAGTGATTTTTTAAAATGTGAAACTTGGGCGGCTATCCTTAGGATGCCGCTCTTTTTTTTGCTCATTTTTTTTGCACTGGCTCGTGGAGGGTGAGCATCACGGGCAGATGGTCGGAGAATCCATCGTTGTATTTCATGCCGATATAGGTGCGCTTGGGCTTAGGTCCTTGACCGTTGTCTTCGATAATAAAATCGCGGTATACGGTTTGTGCATCGTCTTTGGTGCAGCAAAGCCCGCTGTTGAGCATAAGTCCGCCCGAAACAAATATTTGGTCGAGAATATCGTAGACACCCTGATAATTGTAAGTCCACATTTTTTTTACTGTTTGCATATAGTGGGCCAGGTGGTAAAGGCGGTTTGGCTGTATGGAGTCGAAAGTGGTAAGAGAGTTGAGACCCTCGTTTACCGAGCGGTCGAGCGGAGTGTCGTTAAAGTCGCCAATGCATACAATTTTGGCAAGTGGGTTGATGGCTGAGATAGAATCGGTGCAGTGGCGTAGGGTTTGAGCCGCCGTCATACGTAGCTCTTCGCTTGCTATCCGACCGCTGTAGCGGCTTGGCCAGTGGTTTACAAACACATGGAGAGTGTCGCCAAACTCTTTTGCAATGCCTTTGATATATACAATATCGCGCGAATTGTAAGTGGGGTCGGTGGGAAAATATATGTGTATAAATGTGGTGTCGATAATCTGGAAAGTTTCGCTGCGATACATTACAGCCACGTCGATACCCCTTCGGTCGAGGGTTTCGTGATAGTAGCAACTATAGCCCAGCGCACCTAAAGGCGTGGTGTTGATAATATCCTGCATAACGTTGTGGTTTTCTATTTCGCAAACGCCTATAATATCGGGGAAGTGTTTGTCGCTAACCGAGGCAATCACCTGCCAGATGCGTTTCTTCTTGGTTTCGTAGCGGTTGTGAGTCCAGTTTTTAGCCCCTGTGGGTGTAAAATCCGAATCGTTGGTGTCGGGACTGTCGATAATGTCAAACATGTTTTCAAGATTGTAAAACATTACGATAAACTCGTTTTGATACGAAACGGAAGTTTTTTGCACAGCGGCGCATCCGCATACAAGCAATATTATGGCAGAGATTATAATTTTAGTTTTCATGCTTAAAGATTTAATGCGTAAAAGTATACAAAAAAAACGGAATTCCCAATAGAGAATCCCGTTTTTGAAATATGGATACTTTTAGTTGTTTTAGAAAGTAGAGCCGCCGTGCAGTTTGCGACGGATTTTTTCAGCTTGCCAGTTGTGAACCGTCAGCCAACGACACATAGGAATATTGAGGCTTGTGTAGATATAAAGACCACCTTTGATACCTTCAAACGGTTTTTTTGTCATGCCGTTTTCAACAATTTGGCACTCATCGTTGATAAAGTTCATAAACATATAGTTGGCGTTGATGCTAAGCATTCCCACGTTGAATCCTAATACGCCGCAAACCGAAAACTGGTTGATTTCGTCGCCAGTGAGTTTTTTGCCGTATTTTTGAGTGTTCCAGCTTGCTTTTTGTCCCTGCATTACCGAGATATTGTAATGGGCTCTTACACCGACGGTTATGTAACTCATATTGCGGTAAATATCGTTCGGACCAAATTTGAGTAACAATGGCACCGATACCGCCATAGCGCGGAACGTTTCTTTCATATCGTACAGATTGTTGTCGCGGGTTTCGTATTTGGTGCGGCAGCCGTAGTTGGTAAATTCCAATCCGGTTTGAATACCCGACTTATTGTTTTTAAAGTCGAGGTTGTAAACAGCACCAATTTGGTAACCGGGGGTATAGTTAAAAGCACCAGCGCGTTTTTTGTACATATCGCCTTTGGCAGTGTGGAGCATAACGTTTTCGTTGGTGTTTTCGGGAGCGCTAAAACCGTGGTTGAGGCCAATAATGATACCCCAATAGCGGTATTCGCCTTTGCTGCCCTCTTCCATCTGCGCCGAGGCTGCAGCCACGCATCCAAGGCAGAATAGTAATATTAAAGTCAGATGTTTCATCTTGTTATATTTTTTCGGTTTAATAATCTGTTAATTAATTACGGTAAGTATTCCCAAACGTCGTTGCGTGCAGAGGCGTCAATTTCTTTGGTGCTGTAATTATTGGTGATAGACGGTGTAATTCCTCTGCCTAATGCTACAATACCGCGTTCTTGAGGTTCGGCAAACTCTTTTACAAAGTAATCGTCTACACGAAGAATTTTGAAACTTACTGCTCCTTCACGGTAAGCATTTCCGCAATCAGCAATGCGTTCCCAAGTAGCTTTGCCAAAATCGTATGCCCAAAAATCGTTGAGAAGGTTTCCGTCTTTGTCGCAACCTGTGCCAACAAAAAATCTATCATATTCACTACCTTCTTTGGTATAATTAAGGTAGAAAGCTGCTGCATTTTTACGAGGAATAAACTCATCTGGCGGGATAAGCCTTTTTACTATTTTTAAATTACCTTCGTCATCAAGAGCCACTTGGTAGAATATTTTGCTATAGTTACCATCAGAACCTTCTCCAGAGCCAATTATTACTTGTTTTTCGTTAAGTTTAACTACTACTGATTGGTAGAATCCTATAGCGGTTTGATCAATGGCCAAATTACCATCTGTTGATAACATACCCAAAGCACGCCAAGTATGTACATGATAATCTTCTTTACCTTCTTCTGTAAATAATTTGTCATTATTAACATCGTAATAGTAAATTTGGGGGTTTATTGCAGAACTTGAAGTTCCTTCTATTTGAGTTAGACCCATACCTACCGCGTAAACTGCTTCGTTCCATGGAGTTTCTATTTTGAAAGCTATTATGCCTGTTCGTGGCTGATCAAAAGGCTCTACGTAAGCTCTGTTGTTGGGGTGGTGAGCAGTTGATCCAAATTGATTATGTTTTAAACTATAAATGAAGTTGTATTTTGTAGGAGTTCCTCCAAAATCTTCACCGCCAAGAATGTACATTAGAGTGTCGGCATCCATTTCGTTTTTGGTGTACATAAATGCAGCACCATTGCATCGTTCAATGGGTCGAGAGTTGGTCATGGATCCATCTTCGCAAGTAGCCACTTGAGACCAAGTGTCATCTGCTGAGTTGTAAACCCATAAATCAGAATAGCATTTGGTATTACTACGACCGCCATAAATGTAAGTCAATCCACCGTCGGTAGTGGCAGCAATGGCTTCGGCACGAGCGTCAATTTTGGCTTCTTTTCGTCTAAACCATACATTGCTTGGTATAACAGTCTTGGTTTGGCAAGTAACAGGGTTGTAGCAGGTATCGTTGTGTGTAGTTACAACGTATGAGCGGACATAGTAGTTATGGTTAAATTGTAGTCCATGCTCCTCTCCCGAAAAATGCAGCGAAGTGCTTGAGGTATCGCCCTTCCACGAAATATTTTCTTTTTTAAATGTATGGCATTCAAGACCTTTTACTGTAGGATTTGGGTTGGTGGTGGAGTATACGTAGCCACACTCTTTTACAGCGTTTAATTGCACTTCGATAGTGTCGAAGTATGACTCTAAAGACAAATACACGTCTAAATCGTTGTTGTCTAATACTTGAAACGCATTTTCTACGATTGTATCCTTTTGAGCTGTTCCGTACATATAACCTGAGAGTGAAGAAACGATTGTGCGTTCTTTGTCAATCTGTCTCTCAATGGTATACGGTTCGCCATCTTCTTTGATGCAACCTGTTATTACTGCTATGGTCATCAAATATGGGATAAGGTGAGATGTTTTCATAGGTTTTAGTTATTATATTTTATTTAATCTTTAATTCGCTATTGCCAAAATCGTTCCAATTCGTTGCAAAGGTAAGAAAAATCTATTTTTTATTACAATTTTTCTATAAGAAAACGCAAAAACCGCCGAAAAATTTTTTTCGGCGGCTGTTGAATAATTAAAATAACTATGGAGCACAAAAATTATTTGCTAATGATCTTAGCCTCTACGCGGCGGTTGTTCTGACGTCCTTCTGGAGTTTTGTTGGTGTCGCGTGGCTGGCTCGGTCCGTAGCCTTTGGCTATGAGGTGCGATTTCTCTACGCCGATGCTAATCATGTAGTCTACCACGGCTTTGGCACGGTTGAGCGAAAGCTTGTTGTTGGCGGCTTTGCTACCCACGTTGTCGGTGTGACCCGAAATCTCGATTACGAGTTTGGGGTAGAGTTTGAATACTTCGGCAAGACGGTTGAGCTCGCCGTACGATTCGGGACGGAGGGTTGCTTTTCCAGTGTCGAAGAATACGTTGTTGAGCACAACTTTGCTGCCCGGGTCCATAGAGAGTAGGCGGATATTCTTTGTGATTTCTTGATATTTGGTGGCGGCAGGAATGTTGAAGTTTTCGGAATGGAACATATATCCTTCGCTGCTAACTGTCATAGCGTAGTTTTTGCCCGAAGGGAGCATTACTGTGTATTTGCCGTCGCCTTCTATTGTGGTGATGGTTTCGATTACAGCGTTTGTTGCGTTGTCGGTGATTTCGATTTTAGCTTTGAGGAATTTAGTTGAATCCCAATCGGTTACAACACCTTTTACAATCGTCATACGCATAGTTTTGATAACCACGGGGTCTTCGAGCGGAAGTGCGGGTTCTTTTGCAGCGTTAACAGCCACAAGCGGGGGCAATGCAGGCAATTGACGTGCAGGTTTGTTGATAACCATGATGCGGTAGATGTCGAAGTTGCCTTGTCCTCCAGCGCGTTTAGATGCGTAGAAACCAATGCGGTCGTTGCCAGGGATAAGAGAGAAATATTGGTCGTCGTCGCCAGAGTTTACTTGGAGACCAAGGTTTACGGGTTCTTGCCAAGCACCGTCGCGATACGAACTTACCATAAGGTCGTATCCACCAACGCTTTTTTCGTTGTTAGATGCAAAGTATAATAAGGTGTCGCCTGCGCCAAAGCAAGCCGAAACTTCGTTGTATTGCGAGTTGATGGGAGCTCCAAAATTTTGAGGTTTGCTCCATTTGCCTTTGGCGTTGCGTGTGCTGTAATAGAGGTCGAATCCGCCTTGGCTGTCTTTTTTGCGGTTGGATGCAAATACGCAACGTGTGCTATCGTTTGAGAAAGCAAGAGCAATCTCTTTTGAGCTGTTTTTGTTGAATTTAATGTTTTTGCTCGGATGTTTCCATTTGCCGTTTTGTTTGCGTTCGGTGCTGTAGAGCGAGCCGTTGCCTTTTTTGCCACGGTAAATAATCATTTCGGTGCCGGTGATGTCCATAGCGCAGGTGGCATCGTTGCGCTTTTTGTTTACGGGTTTTGAAAGACGCTGGCCATCGCTCCAAACGCCGTTGGTGGGCGACGATGTGTAGATATCTTCAAAAAACTCAAAGTTGAGCGAGTTTCGGCGGTTGCGGTGTCCTTCGTAACGGCGCGATGTGAAATACAACAGCGAATCCACATTGCCAAAAATAGGTGCATATTCAGCAAAAATGGTGTTGATTGTTCCGTCCATTTTGCGGCTGATAGCAAGGGGACGCTCTTTGGTGAGTTTTATACCATTTTCGCATTGAGCTTTGCGGAGTTCAATATCTGATGAGTATTTTTTTTGATAGCGGGGAGTCATTGTTTCGGTGCACGACCCAAAGCTTGACAACGCCTTGTCGAACTGATTGTTGCGTTGCTGGGCAATTGCAAGATAATATTCGCAATCTTGAGCTATAGCATTGCCATTAGTAGAAAAAACATTATCTAAATGTTTGAGAGCCTCGGCATTATGCGAAACCCAAATTTCGCTGACACCAGTGCGGTAAAGAAGGGCAGCGTTGTCTTCGTTGTATTCAAGAGCCAAGTTGTAATAGTTGGCGGCAATTTTCATATGTCCCGATTCCATGTGGCGATAGTGACGGTTGCCAATGCGGACGTTTTTCCAAGCCTCTTTTGAGCCTTCGGGCGATGTCAAAAATTCGCTTTTAGAGATTTTTGGCTTAAACTGCGAAAATGCTGGCATTTGTATGCCGAGCAATATGGCAGAGATGATTAACAGTGACTTTTTCATGTTTTGCATCGTTATATTTGTTTTCTGTTTTGTTATTCTAATTAATTTATTTATAGGATTTTCATTTCAACGCGACGGTTAATTTTCCTGCCTTCTTCGGTGGCATTGTTGGCGGCGGGTTCCGAATCGCCTGCGCCACGCGCGGTAAGGCGCGATTTGTTGATTCCATGTGCCGCAAGCCATTCAATTACCGAGTTGGCGCGTTTTTGTGAGAGGGTTTTGTTGTGGTCTTTTGAACCGCTGCTGTCGGTATGTCCCGAAATCTCGAGTTTGATACTGGCGTTTTGATTCAAAAGTGCAACAATTTGAGTTAGTTCGCTTTCTGATTCGGGTTTAATATCCCATTTGTCGGTGTCGAAAAATAGGTTGTTGAGCACGGTTTTGCTGCCTTCTTCAATTTTTTGAAGGTTGACGTTTATCTCTTTTTTAGAGAATGTGCTGTCGTTTTTGAGGTTGAAGTTTTCGGAATGAAACAAGAAACCGTCGGCTTTGATCGACATACCATAATTAGGTCCTGCAGGTAACGAAACCACGTAACGGCTTGTTGCGCTGTTGGTTGATGTGCTGTAAACAAGTTCGTTTTTGTCGTTGTCGTAAATTTCTACCTCGGCGGCTATGGCGTTGCCCTTAGAGTCGGTAACAGAGCCGGTTACGAGGGTCATCTGCGTTACTATGGCAGGTTCTTCGTCTTTGGGTTTGTCGGCAACGGTGGGTTGTTCGGTTTGATTGTATGTTACCATATAAATATCGGTATAACCCTTAGAATCAGAGCGTTCTGCCGAATAATAACCAGTTTTGCCGTCGGCTGAGAGCACGTAGTAAACGTTGTCGGCGGGAGTGTTGATTGGGTAGCCGAGGTTTACGGGGTCGGTCCAAGTTCCGTCGGATTTAAGTGTGGTTTTGAATATATCGTATCCGCCCATGCTGTTGTGTCCTTTCGACGAAAAAATCAATGTTTTGCCGTCGGGAAGCATGTACACGCCGTCTTCATCGTATTTTGTGTTGATGTTAGGAGGCAGTTTTACAGCACGTCCCCAAGTTTTGCCGGTGCGTTTTGAAACGTAGATGTCGCCGTTGCTTTTGGCTGGGTCTTGGTTTCGTCCGCGGATAAAATATATAGTGTTGCCGTCGTAAGAAAGACAAGCCGAGTTTTCAATCATTTCTGAATTGATGGTGGCGGGTAGTTTTTCGGGCTTGGTCCAACCTTCTTTTTTTAGGTAGCTGATGTAGAGGTCGCCCATGGTGTAGGTGAGAAGTGTTAGACCGTCGGCAGATAGTGCCACCGTGGCATCGTGAGCGTCGGTGTTGAGACTTTTTCCGGCGTTGACAGGTGCTTGCCATTGTCCGTTTTTAAAATACGAAATGTAGATGTCCTCGTTGTAAATGCCGTCTACCTTGTCGGTATTGTTGTTTGACGAACCTTCGCGACGCGATGTAAACAACATCATGCTACCGTCGGCAGAAATAATCGGACTGTAGTCTGGCCATTCAGAATTGATTGATGTAATGTTGGTTATGGTAACGTCAACGGGATTTTTCATCAACTGACGGCCAGTGTTGCATTGTTCCTTATATTGTTTAACGGTGGCTGTACCCACTTTTGCCAGCAATGCTTTGTTTTTAGAAAACTCGTTGAAATGCACCTCGGCAGAATCAAACATGAGGTTGAGCATTTCGGCACGGGCAAGGTAATATGGAAGCATTGGAGCAAGGGTATGGTCGTGGCGATATGCAGTCTGCAAATATTTGAGCGCCGATTCGCGATTGTTGCCCGACAGTTGGCACACGCCAATTCGGTAGTTGAGTTCGGGGTTTGCGCTGTTGTATTTGTAGGCTTCGAGGTAGTAGGGTAGGGCATCGCTAAACATGGCGGGGTTGTTGGTATCGAAAAATTTGTTGCCGGTTTTTACAGCTTTCCAAGCCTCCGAAAAACCTTCTGGCTTGATTTTAAATTCAAATTGATCGATAGCCGCCACTTGTCCCTGCGCTGCAACTACCTGTGCTGCAATTACTAATGCTAATATTGCAAATAGTTTTTTCATATTTACAACTTGGGATTAAGAAAACTTTCGGCCTTTTTGCGGTCGCTGTCGGCATTCTTAGTTTCAAATAGCATTTCAGAGGCGTTTGCTCTATTGTTGTATGCAATATAGTTGTAAGGGTCTTTTTCGATAGCTTTGGTAAAATATTCTTTTGCCTTTTCAAACTGTTGACGGTCGAAATACATATTGCCGTAGCTTATGTAAGCCGAAGGTTCATCGGGATATTTTTCGATAAGAGCGTCAAAATCGGCAGCGGCTTTGTCGTATTTTTTGTTTTTGGCTTGCAGCTGACCGCGAGTGTTGATAAGGTCGTAATCATCGGGATTAATTTCGAGTGCAGTATTAATGTCGGCAATTGCAGCGGAGATATTTCCCTGTTCGGCCTTTGCCTGAGCGCGAAAAACGTAGGCGTAGGTGGCGGAGTGGTCGATTTCGATTGCTGTATTGTAATCGTCGATGGCGGCTTTGTAGTTGCTACGGAGATAATGAGCAGTGCCGCGGTCGCAATATGCTTTGGCTAAACGGTTGTTGGCACTAACGGCAAAATTGTATTGCTTTTCGGCTTCGGTGTAATTACCTGCAAGTAGGTAAACCATTCCGCGGAAATATGCTATTTCGGCATTGTCGTAGCCAAGATTTTGAGCCTTGTCGATGTCTTGCAAAGCCTCTTTGAAATTGCGCAAACGGGCATTACTAACCGAGCGTGCAAGGTAGTAACGGGGATTTTCGTTGAGCGAAACGGCTTGGTTAAAATCGTTTTGAGCGTCTCCGTTTTTGTTTTGGCTGAGTTCTGCAAGACCTCGGTTGTAGAGAGCTTGATAAAATTGCTGATTGGTTTGCAGTGCTTTGGTGTAGTTGTCGTTGGCAACTGCAAAGTTTTTGTTGTTGTGGTCTTTGATGCCTTGATTGTAGGCGAGGGCGCTTTCTTGTCCTGCTACTACCACTAAAGTTTTGTCTTCGGATTGCGCAAAAGCACACTGGGCTGAAATTAAAAGTGCTGCGCTGAGTAATGTTGTTTTATTCATAGTTTTGTAATTGTATTGTTGTCTGTATTTCTGCAAAGGTACAAAATTACTGATAAAATAATACTATGCAAATAAAATATTTGAATTTAAGGTTAAAAAAATGTAGAGACGTGCCCAAAAAAACGTAGAGACGTGCCATGGCGCGTCTCTACAATATAAATTGTATGTGATAATCCAAATTAATCGTTGATCATCATGGGCATAATTAGCATCAAGAGGTCTTCTTGTTCTGATTCGTTTTCTAACGGGAAAACAAGACATGCACGAGAAGGATCCGACATTGCTACCACAACGTTTTCTGATTCGATAGCCTGAAGAATATCGAACATAAATGCTGATTTAAAGCCGATTCCCATTTCTTCGCCGTCGTATTGAGCGTTGATGTGCTCGTAAGCCGAAATCGAAAAGTCGATATCTTGTGCCGAAACTGTTACTTGGCTTGATGTAAGCTCTAATTTAATAAGGTTGCTTGCCTGATTTGCAAACACCGACACACGTTTTAATGTGGTGGCAAGGTCGGCGCGGTTGATAGTGAGTTTGTTAGGATTATCTTTGGGAATAACCGATTCGTATTTGGGATACTGACCTTCCAAAAGACGGCAAATCATTTCGTAGTCGCTAAGAGTAAAATGAGCGTTTTTGTCGTCGAACTGCAATTTTATTTCGCCAGATTCTTTTGCAAGAATGTTTTTAAGCATTGTTGCAGGTTTTTTGGGCAGGATAAACGCTGCTTCGCTTTCGGCGTTAACGTCTTTGCGTTTGTAGCGTACCAATTTGTGAGCGTCGGATGCCACAAATGTGGTTCCTTCGCCACTAAATTGCATAAAAATACCGGTCATTACAGGACGGAGTTCGTCGTCGGATGTGGCAAAGAGAGTCTTGTTGATGCCTTTGAGCAATACTTCGCCGGGAATATTTACGGTAAGTGTCTGAGATTCGTCTAATTGCGGCATATTGGGATACTCGTCGGCGTTTTGTCCAACTACTGAGTATTTACCATTTTCTGAAAGGATGTCAACGCCCAAGGTTTCGAGGTTGATTTCAAAAATAAGGGGTTGTTCGGGAAACTCTTTGAGAATGTCGGTCAGACGTTTAGCCTCGATAGCAATTTTACCTTCGCCATCAACATTGTCGAGGGTGATTTGTGTGCGCATAGTGGTTTCGATGTCGGAGGCAGTAACGGTAAGAATGTTTTCGTTTATCTCAAACAAGAAATTATCTAAAATGGGCAGCGTATTTTTGCTACTGATTACCCTATTGATTGATTGCAAGCGGGTAAGAAGTTCTGAACTTGATACTACGAATTTCATGTTGTGTGTTTTTTAATGTTTATGCAAATGTACGAATGTTTTTACAATTCCAATATTAAATTTTAGGTTAAAGATCGTAACCGAATCCGCGCAATCGTCCGGCATTGTCGCGCCAGTCTTTGCAGACCTTTACGAATATCTCTAAGTAGATTTTTTTGCCAAAAAATGCTTCAATTTCTTTGCGGGCCGCACTGCCGAGACGTTTTAACGCCGTGCCGCCTTTGCCAATGATAATGCCTTTTTGTGAATCGCGTATTACATTGATTACCGTTTGAATACGGATTATGGATTCTTCTTCCTTAAAGGTTTCTACCACCACTTCTACCGAGTAAGGAATCTCTTTTTCGTAGAGTTCGAGCACTTTTTCGCGGATAATTTCGCTCACAAAAAACCTTTCGGGCTTGTCGGTGAGGCGGTCTTTTTCAAAATAGGGCGGATTTTCGGGCAGAAGCTCAACAATGCGTTTTAAAATGTTTTCGGTGTTGAATTTGTGCAATGCCGACACGGTGTGAATCTCTGCCTTGGGTATCAGGCTGTGCCATTGCTGTATAAGTTCTTCAACTTTGGCTTGGTCGGCAAGGTCAATTTTGTTGATTAACAGCACAATAGGCACATCCAAACGGTTTACCATATCCAAAAAGAACTGGTTTTTGGTTTTGGATTCAAGCACGTCGGTGATATAAAGTATTACGTCGGCATCTTCGAGAGCGTCTTCTGAATACTTCAACATGCTCTCTTGCAATTTGTACACGGGTTTTAACACGCCCGGAGTGTCGGAATATACAATTTGATAATCGTCGCCAGTAACGATGCCCATAATGCGGTGGCGGGTGGTCTGACTCTTTGAGGTAATGATAGAGAGCCGTTCGCCCACGAGTATGTTCATCAACGTGGACTTGCCTACGTTAGGATTGCCTACAATATTTACAAAGCCTGATTTAAAAGCCATTTTTATTTTGTTTTTTAACAATGCAAAGGTAAAAATTTTTTTGCGGCAGACAAGACTCGTGGGTAAATTCATTATTAAATTAATATCTTTGTACCGAATTAATGACGAAATGAAAATTTGGATAACAGTCATATTATTGATATTAACGATATTGCCATGCTCTGGGATTCCTGGCGACACTCTCAGTTGCGACACCGTGTTGAATACTCCCGCCATAGGGGTAATGTTTAAAGGCGGTACCAATGTGGTGCTCAACCACAAAGGCGAGGTGATTGAGGGCGTGCTTGCCGTTGACACCGATTTGTGGACAACCGGTCCGCTTGTGCTTTTTCAAGGTGGCACCCGAATAATGATCAACGACGACGGCAAGGTGTACGAAGGTTTCCCGGCGGTAAACTTTATCGGCGAGGCAAGCAACGGAAAGTTTTACGAGTTTAAGGCATTGGCAGTAACGTTTTTTGATAAACAGGGACGTGTTTCGGCGGGTTCGGCAGCGCAGGGCATCGAATATATCTGCAAAGACGGAACGGTTATTTTTTCCGACCCTGGTGCCGAGATAAGATTCTATCCCTCAGGCAATATCCGTCAAATTACACCCGTTGAAACAGTAAAATTGAGCATTAATACCCACGAAAAAATATCGTTTATGGCACATCGTCCGATAGTTTTTAATCGCGACGGATATGTGATGCAAGGTATTTCTGCCAAAAAAGCTACATTTGTAGACCAAAACGGCAATACTGTTACCAAACATCCCGGCGATATTATTAAATTTAATTCCGACGGTATGCTTTTTAATTAATAACCGACTAAAATTTAATTACTTATGAAAATAAAGACCATTACCCAACGAACCACCGTAAAAGAATCAGACACCGTTTACACCAACGCCTATTCTGAATACGATGAAAACGGCAACGAAACTCTTGCCGTTGACTATGATTTCGACGGTGCCGAAACCTCAAAAACCGTTACCAAGTTTAACGACCGCAACCAAAGAACCGAAATGCAAATTTTTTGCGGCGAGGACGAACCCAACGAAACTCACTTTTACGAATACACTCCCGAAGGTCGCATTGCCAAAGAAACCATTGAATATCAAGGTGGTTTTAAATCAATCAAAACCTACGACCATACACCTAATAGTCTGACAATTACCACTGTAGACGAAGAAGGTAATGTAGAAGAAAAAGAAGAATTTACCACTGATGCCGACGGCAATGTTACCGAACATCTTATCACCGACTACAATGGTGATATTTCGCTTCATCAAGTTTCCGAATTTGAAAATGGTAAAGTGATAATATCCAAAAACTTAGACAAAGATGGTCGCGAAACCGACCACCGCATTTACAAATATCAAGACGATGGCAAACTTTCGTTTTTGGGTATTCTCAATCCTAAAAAAGAACTCCTTGATAATTACACATATCAGTACGATGACAAAGGTCGCGAAACACTTCAAACCATAGGTTCACGTGGCAAAATCACTACTGAATATGATGATGAAACTCACACCGTTACCACTACCACCGAAACAGTCACGGGACGTATTGTAAATCAAACCATTACCACAAGCAACGAAGACGGTGCTACCATCCGCGAAGAAGATTTCAATACTATAAGGGAGTTTGAATACACCTTATATATATAGAATCGGGGAATAGGAGATTTATTTTCCTATTCCTTTGTAATAGAATCCAAGATTTTTCATCTCGCTGTCGTTGAGCAAGTTGCGACCATCAAAGAGGAATGCGGGCTTCATCATACCGTCGTGAATGCGTTTCCAATCGAGGTCTTTGAACATATCCCACTCGGTGAGGATTACCACGGCGTGAGCGTTTTTGCAAGCCTCGTAGGGGTCGGATGCGAACGAAAGCTGCTTTTGGTTTTCTTCGTCGCTTTTGCCGTTTACGTGGTTGATGTCGGTAAATATCTGATTTGGCGATACTTTTGGGTCAAAAACCGAAATATTTGCAAGGTCGTTCATCAGAGTGTCTGCCACATACATAGCGGGAGTTTCGCGAGTGTCGTTGGTGTTCTTCTTAAACGCCCATCCGAGAAATGCTATCTTCTTGCCCGATACGGTGTTGTACAATGTTGTGATGATATTGTCGGCAAAACGGTGCTTTTGATAGTCGTTCATTTTGATAACCCAGTCCCAATATTCGGCAACTTCTTCTAAGCCAAGAGTTTTGCAAATATACACGAGGTTGAGTACATCTTTTTGAAAGCACGAACCGCCAAAACCGACCGATGCTGTGAGAAACTTGTTGCCAATACGGCTGTCGGAACCAATGGCTTTGGCAATCTCGGTAACGTCGGCACCTGTTTTTTCGCAAAGTGCTGATAATGAGTTTATCGACGAGATCCGCTGTGCTAAAAATGCGTTTGCGGTGAGTTTCGATAGTTCGCTGCTCCATACGTTGGTCTGGATGATTTTTTCGCGTGGAATCCAATGTGCGTAAATGGCAGTGAGTTCCTCAATAGCCGCTTTGCCTTCGGGAGTCTGCAATCCGCCGATAAGCACACGGTCGGGATTGAGAAGGTCGTTGATAGCCGTTCCCTCGGCAAGAAATTCGGGGTTGGAAAGTATTTGAAACTTTACGTGGTTGCCGGTGTTGTTCAAAATAGAACGTATAGCCTCGGCTGTGCGCACGGGAAGGGTAGATTTTTCAACAACTATTTTGTCGGATTTTGATACCGCTGCAATTTGACGGGCGCAGAGTTCGATATATTTAAGGTCTGCCGCCATACCTTTACCCTTGCCGTACTCCTTGGTGGGAGTGTTTACCGACATAAAAATCATATCCGCCTTGTCGATGGAGCTCTCCACGTCGGTAGAGAAGAAAAGATTTTTGCCGCGAACCTGCATTACAATTTCGGCAAGTCCAGGTTCAAAAATAGGAATATCGTGTGGGTTGTCGGAGTTCCACGCGGCAATGCGGTTTTTGTTGAGGTCAACAACCGTAATATTGATTTCTGGACACTTGTAGGCCATCACAGTCATTGTGGGTCCGCCTACGTAACCTGCGCCTATGCAACAGATGTTTTTTATCATTTCTACCTTTTTTCGTAATTCTTGTTTATCCAATTTTTGTATTCGCCCGACTGGACGTTTTTAATCCATTGAGCATTAGATAAATACCATTCAACAGTTTTGCGGATGCCTTGCTCGAAGTTGACAGATTGTTTCCAACCGAGTTGGCTCTTTATCTTGTCGCAGTTGATGGCATAGCGGCGGTCGTGACCTGGACGGTCTTTTACAAAGGTGATAAGTTTTTTGTAATAATCCTTATCCTTGCCGTGCTTTTCTGCCATAATTTCGCAAACGGTGTTGACGATTTCGATATTGGTGCGCTCGTTTTCACCGCCGATGTTGTAGGTTTCGCCCACTTTGCCTTTGGTGAGGATGGTATAGATGGCGCTGCAATGGTCCTCCACATATAGCCAATCGCGAACATTAAGACCGTCGCCGTAAACAGGCAGCGATTTTTCTGCCAAGATATTGAGAATCAACAGCGGAATAAGTTTTTCGGGGAAATGGTAAGGTCCGTAGTTGTTGGAGCAGTTAGATTTGGTAACGGGCAATCCGTAAGTGTGTTTGTATGCCTCCACAAGATGGTCGGACGATGCTTTTGATGCCGAATACGGGCTGCGTGGGTCGTAAGGAGTGGTTTCGTAGAAATATCCTGTTTCGCCGAGACTTCCGTAAACCTCGTCGGTGGAGATATGGTGAAAACGCACATCCTTGCGGTCGCCCCAGTAGTTGCGGGCATTTTCCAAAAGGTTGAATGTGCCAACAATATTGGTTTCGATAAAGTCCTTTGGTCCGAGAATAGAGCGGTCTACGTGACTTTCGGCTGCGAAATGTACTACTGTGTCGATGTCGTACTTTTTAAAAATGTTGGCAATACCCTCCTTGTCGCAAATGTCGGTTTGCTCAAAAAAGTAGCGGTTGCCAGAGAATTTAGCTGCAATATCGCTGAGGTTTTCGGGATTGCCCGCGTATGTCAGTTTGTCAACATTGATGATTTTACCTTGAAAATCAGTCTTTTCAAATACATATCTTATGAAATTGGAGCCGATAAAACCCGCTCCGCCTGTTACCATTATTGCTTTCATACGTTTTGAGAATATTGTTGGGTTGTGTAAAAGTCGTTTTTATCTAATACTTTTTGAGCAAGATCTTTTTCAGATAAAATCATCTGATTTGCAGGTATTTGCCAATCAATACCAATGGTTTTGTCGTTGAAGATAACGCCTTGTTCAGATTCTTTGTTGTAAACATTGTCAACCTTGTATTGAAAAATTGCTTTTTCGCTCAACACTACAAATCCGTGAACAAATCCGCGAGGGATAAAGAAACGGCGGTGGTTTTCGTCAGAAAGTTCCACAATTTCGTATTTGCCAAAAGTGGGCGAATCGGTGCGCACGTCAACAGCCACATCAAGCACCTTGCCGACAGCCACGCTAACGAGTTTTGCCTGAGTGTAAGGCGGACGTTGAATATGCAATCCGCGCAAAACTCCATAGCTACTACTTGATTCGTTTTCTTGAATAAAATTTACCTTGCCGATATTCTGTTCAAAAAGTTCTTTCTTAAACGTTTCGCAAAAATATCCGCGTTTATCGCCAAAAACTTTGGGCTCTATTACCCAAAGTCCGGGAATTGATAATTGCTTAAATTCCATAATGTTAATTGTTTCCTTCTTCTGCAAGTTTCAAAAGATACTGTCCATATCCGTTTTTAGCCAACGGTGTGGCAAGTTGTTTCAATTTTTCGGCAGAGATGTAGCCGAGTTTGTATGCAATTTCTTCCACACACGATATTTTTAATCCTTGGCGGGTTTCGATGGTTTGAATAAAACTTCCTGCCTCGTTGAGCGATTCGTGAGTGCCGGTGTCGAGCCAAGCAAATCCGCGACCCATAAGTTCCACGCCGATACGGTTTTGCTCTAAGTAGCATTGGTTAACGGTTGTGATTTCTAATTCGCCACGAGCCGAGGGTTTAATCTCAGATGCAATCTTTACCACGTCGTTGGGATAAAAATAAAGACCCACCACGGCATAATTAGATTTTGGATGGGCGGGTTTTTCTTCAATAGAAGTAGCGCGTCCCTCTTTGTCAAAAGCTATTACACCATAACGCTCAGGGTCGGTAACCTGATAACCGAAAACAGTGGCTATGTTTTTCTCTTCCACATTCTTGCGGGCATCTTTGAGCAGATTTGGCAGTCCGTGACCATAGAAGATGTTGTCGCCTAAAACCAAGCAAGCACTATCATCGCCGATAAAATCTTTACCAAGGATAAATGCTTGTGCGAGACCTTCGGGACGCGGTTGTTCTACATACGAAAACTTCAATCCGAGATCTTCGCCCGAACCGAGAAGCCGCTCAAACATAGGTAAATCTTGTGGCGTAGAAATAATCAAAATATCTCTAATCCCTGCCAGCATAAGTGTTGACAAAGGATAATAAATCATTGGCTTGTCGTATACCGGCAGCAACTGTTTGCTAATTGCTTTGGTAATCGGATATAGCCGTGTACCCGAACCTCCGGCGAGGATTATTCCTTTCATTAGTTATAATGCTTTAATATCTAATTGGAGGCTTCGCTTTTTTCTAAGTCGTTTACTTTTTTAACGATAGCTTTCCAAATTGAAATAGTAAAAGCAATTATTATGCCTAATGCAAGACCATATAATGTATAAAATACGATTGTTCTGAGACGTGGGAAAAATGGGGTATTGCTTGCCGAAAAATGTTCTACTAATGCAAACTTGTCGTTGTCAATATCTGCTAATTGTTCGGTAAGTAAACCTTTTTTTGCTGAGGTAATCTTTGTATCGTTGATTATAGAGTTGATTATACCGTTAACAGGCTCGCCTTGATTAAGGATTATACCCTTGCCATCGATACCAGTTTCTTTTACAAAAAATTGGTTTTCGTTAGTATTTTTTATGCGGTGAATGGCTGCAGA
>JAFPYT010000363.1 GCA_017394445.1 Bacteroidales bacterium
ACAGGACATCCCATATTGATGTCGATGATTTGAAACGGTGCCAAGAGTTCGCTTTTTGCCGCACGTTCAAAGACGGTTGGGATTGAGCCCAAGAGTTGCACGCACTTCAATTTTTCGCGTTTATCGGTGTAGAGAAGTTGCGTGGTAGCGCGGTTGTTGTATTTCAAGGCGTCTGCGCTCACCATTTCTGTATAGGCACTTCCCGCCCCGAGCCGCTCAACCATCAGTCGAAAAGGAAAACAGGTATATCCGGCAAGCGGTGCCATCAACACGTTGGATTTCAAGCATATGCCGCCGATTGTTATCTCTGAGCCTAAGGTTTTTGTCATTGATATAAATGGTTAATAATTTTCGGGGTAAAGGTAGTAAAAATATGTGGATTTCAATAAAAGTTTTATTCAACATTTTCTCTCCTTACTGGGCGAATTGTTAATCCCCAAGGACGGTCAGTTAGAGTACAAATAGAATCTATTTTTTCGGAATCAAAATAGATTGAATATGCAGAGCTAGGGTCAGTTGTGTTGAGCGACGATGACCAATAACACCCTTCAGCGGGGACATATAAGTATCCGAAACCACTTCTGTATCCTGATTCAGGGAGAAAAATAGATTGTCCGCTTTCTCCTATAACCTCATAACCATCTAAATCGCCTTTCCAAATATGTTTCCAAGTGCATTGTTCTAAAAGTTCTTCCCATTGTTCTTTGGTAGGTATACACCAATCGTTGCCCCAAAGTATTGAGGCTGCATCATCAATACGTTCGAGTGTGGAAAGGGTGTCGGTATAGCCTTCATTGCCATATTCCGACAAAGAGCAATATTTTGTTATCTTGTGTCTATCACCATCTTTATAATATTTATAAATATGATTAAAACTCATCATACCACCATAGACTTTTGATCTCTTTTGGTGCTTCTTTTGAGGTTGGAGAGGGTTTTGATAATAGACGGAAGATGGTATTGGCAAGGTGGCTCCCCAAGAGAAATATACAGTCGCACCTTCGTATTTTTCAGCCCCTATATTGCAAGTTGCCCACAATGTACCGGAAGGTAGACCAAGGTCAACGTATTCGTGTTGAGGTTGGGCATTTACTAATCTAATTGTCAATAATAGAAGCAAAACAAGAAATAATCGGTACATAGAGTAGTTATAATTATTTGTTTGATGCAAACGTAGACATTAGGATTATTACTCCATCGCCATCAACCTTTCCTCCACCTCCTTGCACAATTTCATTTCAAATCCAGCCTTGTGGGCTTCTTCGATTGGGCGGGTGTAGAGGTAATAGATTTCCATAGGGCGGTGGTGGTTGTAGTCGAGTTTCATACTGGGGTAATAGGGCACCATAGCCTTGGTCATTTCAATCATCTTGTCGGCAAAAGTGTAGTCGATATTGCTTACTCCGCAAGCGTTGGCGGCATCTATCACTTCGCGCATTTGGTTGTAAATCAGTTGCGGACAGCGAGTGAGGAGTTCCTGAGTGTTAGCGTCTTCTGCCACCGACATACCGTTGAAAGGCATATTCCAAACGGCTTTTTTCCATCGCGCCTCGTAATACTCAACCTCGTGAGCGTCAACGCCTGCATTTTTAAAATCGTTGATAAGTTTCTCCACCTTGCCCGAATCTTTGCAGTTAAAATTTCCGATGTTGATGCTGCCGTAGCACTGATGGTTGATAACACCCGGTTCGGTTTTGGAAGAACAAATAAAAGCAAGTCCCGCTGCCACAGATATTTCGGGAAACTTTTCTGCCATATCGGGTTCGAGACCGATGCCGTTTTGAATCAAAAGCACAAGTGTGTCGGGTTTCAACAATGGCGGTATCAATTGGTAGAGCAATTGTTGGTTAACCGATTTGAGCGCCACAATCACCACATCAGATTTTGGCATTTGGGCTGTGCTGCTATACACATTTATATTTTTAAGGCAAAAATCACCGTCGCAAGATTTTACATATAGTCCGTTTTTGCAGACATAATCATAATCAGAATGCATAAGGAAATGCACATCGCATCCCGCCTTAGCCAGTTTGCAGCCGTAATAGCCGCCCACCGCACCTGTGCCTATAATAGAGTATTTCATTGTCAAGTATTATTTATTTAATGGTGCAAAGGTAAATAAATTAGGCTAAGTAATAAAAAATTCATTTGCATAATTCGTCAATAGTGCTTATCTTTGTAATCAAATACTATAATTATGCATTGGCTAATATTCAACTCAAAAAACGAGATACTTTTAACCTCAAACGGCGATGTCCCGTGTGGCGATAATGCCCCTGTGGATGCCGCACAAAACCATATTTTTGATCTTGCTAACAACTGCAAGGCTTTTTACTACAATAATTCCGCTCCACAAGGTTACACCTTTGAATGGCTCCGAAAGGCTTACCACAAACTGCCTAACGATTTGCGCGAAACCGCTTTTAAGGCTTCGGAGTTGGTTTATTTTGACTCGTACTTAAATTTTTGTCCCAAATGCGGCGGCAAAATGGAATACTCCTCTCCTATCAGCAAAAAATGCGTATCGTGCGGCAACGAAATTTGGCCGAGGATTAATCCTGCAATTATAGTGCTGATTTACAGAGGAAAAGACGAGATTCTCCTCTCCCACGCGCTTAATTTTCACGGCACATTTTACGGTCTTACAGCAGGATTTTTAGAGACAGGCGAAAGTCTCGAACAATGCGTGGTGCGCGAGGTGATGGAAGAAACATCATTAAAAATCAAGAATATACGTTACTTTGCGTCGCAACCGTGGCCCTATCCAAGCCAAGAGATGTTCGGATTTTTTGCCGAATACGAAAGCGGCGAAATTCACATTCAGGAAGAGGAATTGAGCGACTGCCGATGGTTTACCCGCGATGCCCTTCCCGAAATTCCGCCCCACCCCTCAATGGCAAGGAAACTTATCGATTATTGGCTCGATCATAGAGATGAGTTTTAAGATATTACAGCATTTTTATTAATTTCAAATCACTAATACTTAACAACATGAAAATTCTAAAATTTTTAGCAGCCGCAGCAATCGCCATTTTTGTTGGCAATGCGGCTAACGCACAAGGCATCAGATTTGATGCACAAGTAGGCTGGTCGGCTCCCCAAGGCGAAGAGTTTAAAAACTCTGCAAAAGCCGGTTTATGTTACTCGCTCGACCTGATGTTCGTTCCAAGTTTCCTCAACGGACAACTCTCGTTCGGTATCGCAAAAGACGGCAATATTCTTTTTGGCGTAAAAAAAGACTACGAAGGTACATTCGCTCTTGATTATAGCGCATCAAAACTCGGTCTTGTAGGCGGTAAAATTCGTTTCGACCTCAAAGCACCCGTTGTTAAACCTTACGCTGCAATAACATTAGGCGTAGGACGTTTGAAACTTGGTGAAGTTAAAACCGCATCGGTTAAATTAGGCTCTTTTACATTAACAGGCAACAATGACGATGAACCTTATGAATACGACGCTGCTACCACATTTGCTGTTAAACCTGAACTTGGTGTGGCTTTTGGATGGTTTACAATCGGTGTAGGTTGGATGCTCCCTGCCGATTACGAAGTATTTAACTATGAAGCATATTTAGCATCAAACCATACTATCAGCCAAAAACAAAAAATCAACGTCGGCACAACCCAATTCAACATCGGCGTGGCATTCAAATTTGGCGACTAATACACTTTAATATTATAGCAAAAAATTAGGGGCGTTACGTATGTGCGCCCCCTTTTTTTTACAAAAAATATTTTTACCTTTGCGCCGTTAAAAAAACGCATACTATGAAATACGGTTTTGATAACGACAAGTATCTGAAAATACAGTCGGCACACATTAAGGAACGGATTAAGAAATTCGGCGACAAACTTTACTTGGAGTTTGGAGGAAAACTTTTCGACGATTATCACGCATCGCGCGTACTGCCCGGTTTTGAACCCGACAGCAAGTTAAAAATGCTTATGAAGGTGGCTAACGACGTGGAAATCATTATTGTAATCAGCGCGGTAGACATCGAAAAAAACAAAGTGCGCGGCGACATCGGCATCACTTACGACAACGACGTGCTCCGCCTCCGCGACGAGTTTCAAAAACGCGGACTGTTTGTTGGCTCGGTGGTAATCACCCATTTCAAAGGTCAAGACAGCGCAAAGGCATTCCGCAACCGTCTTAAACGCTTGAATATCAAAACATATTATCATTACACCATAGAAGGCTATCCCACCAATGTGGCATTAATCGACAGCGATGAAGGTTTCGGCAAAAACGATTATGTTGAAACCACTCGTCCACTTGTGGTAGTAACAGCCCCCGGACCCGGAAGTGGCAAAATGGCAGTGTGTCTCAGTCAGTTGTACCAAGAAAACAAAAAAGGCATCAAGGCAGGATACGCCAAATTCGAGACCTTCCCCATTTGGAATCTTCCACTCAAACACCCCGTAAATATGGCTTACGAGGCTGCCACAGCCGACCTCAACGATGTGAATATGATAGACCCGTTTCATCTTGAGGCTTACGGTGAAACCACAGTAAACTACAACCGCGACATTGAAATTTTCCCTGTGCTAAATGCCATATTTGAAGGCATTTACGGCGAAAATCCCTACAAATCGCCCACCGATATGGGCGTAAATATGGCTGGCAACTGCATTATCAACGATGATGTTTGCTGCGAGGCTTCAAAACAAGAAATCATAAGACGCTATTACTCAACGCTCAACGATTTTGCCGAGGGCAAAAGCGACGAAAGCGAGGTAAACAAACAGATACTCTTGATGCAGCAAGCGAAAATTACCACTGCCGACCGCAAGGTAACTATCGCTGCCAAAGAGCGTTACGAAAAATCAAAAGTACCCTCAGCCGCCATCGAATTAGAAGACGGAACTATCATTACATCAGAAACTTCGGCACTACTCGGCACAAGTGCGGCTTTGCTGCTCAACGCCACCAAACATCTTGCTGGCATCAACCACAAGATAAAACTTATTCCCGCCGAAATGATAGAACCCATTCAGAATATGAAAGTTAACTATCTTCACGGCAACAATCCACGCCTCCACACCGACGAGGTGCTTGTGGCTCTCGCAACTCTCAGCCTAAAAGACGAAAACTGCCGTCGTGCGCTCGAACAACTGCCCAAACTCAAAGGTTGTCAGGTACATACCACAGTAATGCTCAGCGAGGTAGACCGCAAAATATTCAAAAAACTCGGCGTTGACCTCACCTGCGACCCCGTTAAGAAATAAACCAAAAATAAAATAAAGAGAGAACAACCGTCCCGCAGATTTTTTTTTGTAGGGCGGTTTTTTTTAACGTAAAATTAATGCAATAGGGCATTACTTTTGTACTATAAAAGCGTACAACGATTTTAAGAAACAATTACGCGAATGAATATAAGAAATCACTCCCTTAAAACGCAGACAATCCTCTGCATATTGTTGATAATCTTGCCGTTGCTTTTGGTTCTCGGTGTAACCTTTATCCGCACGGTTATTATCAACCATCAGGCCGAAGACCTCAGGCTGATTCACCTTAAAGAGTTAAAACTAAGCGAAGAAGTTGACGAACTATCCAACGATGCTACTGTCGGACTTGAATTTTACATAATGATTGGTCAAGAAACCAACCGCAACGAGGACATCAGCAACATAGAAACCGCCATCAAAAAGTGCGACTCGCTCAAAACACTTTACAGCGGAAACATACACAGAGCGGAAATCAACTCCACCCTCGACAAAATGAAAGACGACCTTGGCAAAATGATAACTATCTACAACCAAGGTTATGAAGCCAACGAAAAAAGACTTCAACAACAAAAACAGCTGGACGTTATATTCGGTCAGTTGGCTATGAATATGGAGCGCATTCCTTCGATGCAAACCAACGCAAAAGTGGGCGTTACAGTGGCTCAAATACTCCGTACAATGGGTATGTCGATAAAAGAATCGCCAAACCGAATGATTGAGAATGTTGGCATTATTGCGCAGGCAAATGAAATGATAGAATCCATCAGATCGTCGATACCTCCATCGCAATACTCTGAGATTACGTCACTTATGAACCAATTTAGCAGTCTTGCCAAAACATACGTGAGCAACAACAACAACGCTTACACCCTCTTTCACCAAATCGACGACCTTTCGTACGAAATTTACGACAACAGCGTAATTCTACAAGACGTTGCACGCACATCGGTTTGGGAAACCACCGATTCTATTAGCGGAAGGCTTTCGTCTACAAGGCTTATGGTAATCCTCGGCATCATAATTGCCGCCGCGCTTATTATCGCTATTACTATGATGGTAATCAATAAGTTAATTAACCCCATCACCAAAAGTATCGACACCGTTACCAAACTTTCTGACGGCAACCTCAACGTCAAGATGGAACAGTCGTCGTCCGACAACGAAATCGGACGTTTCAACAATGCCGTTGCAAAACTCACCGAAAGCCTGCGCAACATCGTTACATCGATACTTGCCACCGCCGACGAAATGACCCAATACAGCAAGGAGATGAACCGCGCAAGTATCGAGATGACCGAAAACGCTAACAATCAGGCATCTTCGTCGGAAGAAATTTCTTCATCGGTAGAAGAGATTGCCGCAAGCATACAGCAGAGCAGCGACAACGCACGACAAACCGAGCAGATTGCCAACAGCAACAGCAAGACAATTCAAAAATGCTCGGAGGCAGCACAACAGACCGTGAAACTTATGAACGAAATTGCCACCAAGATTTCGTTTATCGACGAAATAGCTTTCCAGACCAACATCCTCGCACTCAACGCCGCAGTTGAGGCCGCCCGCGCAGGCGAACACGGAAAAGGTTTCGCAGTTGTAGCCGGAGAGGTTCGCAAACTTGCCGAAAACTGTGCCCGCGCCGCCAAAGAAATCGACGCAGTAAGTTCCAAAGGAAAAGCGTTTGCCAATCAAACCGGCGAGGCATTCTCGTTGGTATTGCCCGAAATTCAAAAAACAGCCATACTCGTGCAAGAGATTGCATCATCCTGCAGCGAGCAAGCCGCCAACAGCAACCACATCAACCTTGGCGTTCAAAACTTTAACACCAGCACCCAGCACGTGGCATCGCTATCCGAAGAGGTTGCCACCAACTGCGAAAGTCTCGCCAAAATGTCGGAAGATTTGCTCAATATGATACGGTTCTTTAAGGTAGACAAATAAACTAAAAAATTTTTTTCAAACAAAAATCTGTCATAATATGGCAGATTTTTTTATTTTTGCCCAAAAAAACAAAATGGATTTTTCTCCAAAAATAGCAGTCATAGGATTAGGATACGTGGGTCTGCCATTGGCAAGGCTCTTTTCTACTAAATATCCCACAATAGGTTTCGACCTCAACACAGTCCGAGTAGATGCACTCAATGCCGGACACGACGCCACATTAGAAGTGTCCGATGATCTTTTGCAATCGGCTATTGCACAAGGATTTAAATGCACATCCAACATCAACGATATAAAAAACTGCAACTTTTACGTTGTAGCAGTGCCCACGCCAGTAGATGTCAACAACCGTCCCGACCTTGCACCGCTGATAGGAGCAAGCAAAACCGTGGGACAAGTAATCTCCAAAGGCGACATAGTGGTTTATGAATCAACGGTTTACCCAGGTGTAACAGAAGAAGAGTGTTTGCCTGTGGTGGAG
>JAFPYT010000364.1 GCA_017394445.1 Bacteroidales bacterium
CAAAAGAAAAACAAAAGAAGTGATGGATCTGCTTATGGAAAAAGCCAAACAAGGCCATGGACTTACCCCTTCGTCGCTAAACATATTCAGGAAATGCAGTCTGCACTACTACTACGAAAACATACTGGGAATACGTGTGTCCGACGAATTGGAGGAGGATAGGGACAGCTCAGAACTTGGCTCGTACATCCACCAAGTGCTGGAAGAAATATTCAAACCTTTCATCAAAAAAGAAATTGATGCCAACCAACTTCCCGATGACGCAAATGTTGAAGCCTTGATTGAACAAATTTTCGACGAAGAGGTTTTCAAAAAAACCGCCAAGCGCACAGGCGAGAACTATTTTTTGATGGAAATTGCCAAAACTCAGGTAAAAACTTTTATCAGACAACAAAAGGAGGAGCTGAAAAACCACAATTCGAGCATTGTGGATTTGGAAAAGGACTTAACCACAGAAATACCGCTGTCCGAGATTTTCGGCGACAGAACTCCCAACAACCTGAAAACCATTACCATAAAACCACATGGTGTGGCCGACCGAATAGAAACCGCAAATGGTGTGCCACGCATTGGCGACTACAAGTCGGGCACGGTGAAAAAAGCCGACCTTATCCTTGAGTTCGAACAGTTCAACACCGACGAACAACAATACTCTCCCGAAAAAATATCGGACAAAATGTTTCAGGTACTTTACTACGCATGGCTTTACTGGCGCACCAACAAACCACAGCGGATAGAAGCCGGCATTTATCCTCTGCAGGATACTAAGAACTTCTTCATCCAGGCCAGAATCAAAGCCCAAGAACGAGGCGGGGACGACACCATATCGTTTTCCGACACACACATGCAGCTGTTCGAAAAATACGTTATATCCCTTTTTGCCGACCTGTTTGACCAAAATGTTGATTTTGTGCAAAACCCAACAAACGACAACTGCAAATACTGCACCTTTGCCAACTTATGCAGCATAGACAAAAGATAATTCTGAAAACAAAAAAAAGTTTTGGCAAACCACAGCTTGAAAAGAACAAATTGAACACTATTCTGTTAAGAAAAGCGTCAGGCATGGCTATAAAACAAAAACCAAAAATGCTATTTTTGCAAAACCAACGACTTTTACGTAAAGTTACAAACGACTAAAAAACAGAGAAATGGCAAAAAATCCGCTAAAAAAACTGCTTGGCGATACCGCCATCTATGGTTTGAGCAGCATCATAGGCCGTTTTCTGAACTACCTGCTGGTGCCGCTTTACACCTACAAAATATCTGCGGAAAGCGGTGGCTACGGCATTGTAACCAATCTTTACGCATACACGGGATTGTTTCTGGCTCTGCTCACCTTCGGCATGGAGACGACATTTTTCCGTTTTTCGAACAAAGAAAACTCCGACCCGAACAAAACCCTCTCCACCTCGCTGATAGCCGTGGGAAGCGTGGCGCTTTTCTTTGTCCTGGCGATAACCATTTTCCTAAGGCCGATAAACAACGCCCTCGGATATGTCAACCATCCTGAATATGTAGAAATAATGGCAATAATTGTGGCCCTTGACGCATTTCAGGCCATACTTTTTGCCCGACTACGATTCGAAAACCGCCCAATAAAATTTGCAGACCTCAAGCTGCTGTTCATCGGGTTGAACATTGGAATGAACCTGTTCATTTTTCTTGTGGCTCCCAATATCTACCAGCAACACCCTACGCTGATGGGTTGGTACAATCCTGATTATCAAGTGGGTTATATATTTGTGGTGAACCTGATTTGCACCTCGTTGGTAACTTTGGGTTTCATTCCCGAACTGCGTCATCTAAGCAACGGCTTGGATTTCCCATTGCTAAAAAAGATGCTGAAATACACATGGCCGCTGCTACTTTTGAGCCTTGCGGGAATCCTCAACCAAGTGGCCGACAAAATATGTTACCGTTTTATAGTTCCGGGAACCGAAGGCGAGGTGCAGCTGGGAATTTATGGCGCCTGTGTGAAAATAGCTATGATAATGGCCTTGATAACCCAGGCTTTCCGCTACGCCTACGAGCCTTTTGTTTTTGGCCACGACAGGGACAAAAACAGCAAGGCAACACAGGCTTTGGTTACTAAAATGTTCGTTATAGTGACGATGACGGCGTTTTTGGCCGTGATGATGTATATTGACATTTTTAAACATTTTGTAAGTCCCGACTACTGGGAAGGACTGAAAGCCATACCGATAGTGATGATGGCCGAAGTGTTTATGGGCGTGTATTTCAACCTGTCGTTCTGGTACAAGCTAATAGACGAGACCAAATGGGGTGCCATTTTCTCAGGCATCGGATGCGCTGTGCTGCTGGCCATCAATTTCATCTTTGTACCGAAATTCGGATTTATGGCCTGCGCATGGGGCGGTTTTGCAGGCTATGGCGTGTGCATGGTACTTTCATACTTGGTAGGACAAAAGAAAGCCCCCATCCCCTACGAGGTAGGCAGAATATTGTTCTACATGGCTTTTGCCGTGGCACTGTATTTAGCAAGCTCAATTTACCAACCGGAACACCTTGGCGCACGACTGGCGTACAATACACTGTATATCATTGTATTTATAGCAATTGCCTAC
>JAFPYT010000365.1 GCA_017394445.1 Bacteroidales bacterium
CGGCAGATTTTGCCTTGTCGTCGCACACCTTATATATAGCATCCCATTGAACGCGGATGTCGCTTGTAAACTCATTTTCAGGCACTTTGTAAAGGCGTACAAGTTCGCGGCTCTCGTTTTGGGCTATCGAACGGTAAGTGTCGAAATACTCCGAAAGAGCGGCTTTGAGACCTTCGCCACCGGCAATCACAGGAATAGCGTTGAGGGCGTTTTGCGAATTGTCGATTTGGTCTTCAAAAGCGTGAAGAGCATCGTCCATTTGCTTGGGCACGTAGTTGTCGTAAGTTTCCAAAAGCGCGTCGTAAGATGCGATTACAAGACGTTGGAGTTCGATAACACGGTCGTTGTAATCAGCAGCCTCGCGCCTCGACGGTCCGCACGACACCAAAAACAGTGCAGCGGATAATATCAATAGTAACTTTCTCATTTACTTTTTATTAGAAAATTGTTTAGCAACTTCTGAATAAGCCTTATCCACTTCGGCGTCGGCTTGTTTGGTTTTGGTTTCTACCGAGCGGGCAATGCCGTCCCATTTTTCGCGGAGTTCGTCGGTAAAGTTGGCATCGTCTATCTTGTAGATTCTGATTTGCTCTTTTGAATCCACATCTGCAACGGTTTTGTAGACCTCCAAACCAGCCTTAACAGCGTTGGCGAGATTTTCGCAGCCTTCGAGCACCTCTATTTTGGCGATAGCGGCAGAAGCCTTTTTAAGATTTTCATCCAAAGTTTTGTGAGCGGCATCCATATCGGCGGCGATATAGGTTTCGTAAGTTTGCGCAAGCACCTGATGAGCGTCCACAACCGACTTGTACATATTTTTGAGCGAATCGGCATTCTGCATAATCTGTTCGACCGACGGCTTGCACGATATACATAACACGGCTAACATCAATGCCGTAAGAGATGGTAATAAGTATTTCATAATGCGTTTGGTTTTTTATTTTTTACGGTTACAAAGATAGGACATTATTCGGAGATTGCAAAAATCTTATTAAAAAACTTGCTTTACACACAAAAGAACACTATTTTTGCCAAAAGGATTATTTAAGAATAATAAGCGATGATAAAACTTAAAATAGATAATTTCGGACCGATAAAGCACGCCGAACTTGACTTCAAAAAAGTAAACATCCTTATCGGACAGCAAGGCGCCGGCAAAAGTTGTGTGCTTAAAATTGCCGCTTTTTGTATGTGGGTGGAGAAGGTGTATCTTTCGGGCGAAATAGATGATTTGCAAAGGGGCATATCGCAGAGAGAGTTTGTGGAGAAACACCTGTTGGAGTTTTACAAACTTGATGAGTATGCAGTAGTTTCAGATAACAAATACTCAACAATTTCTTTCAACGATAATGACAATATCAAGATATTCATCGACTTCAAGGCTGCGGATGACAATTGGATGAATATTGTTGAAATAGAAAAACCGACAGCCCAAAAACGTGTTGCCTACATACCTGCCGAAAGATGCCTTGTTTCGGCGATACCAAACCTTTTGGAAATCCGCCTAAACGATACTTGCATCCTAAATTATCTTGTGGATTGGGAACACGGTCATAAATATTACACCGAAAAGAACCGTCTCGACATACTTGGTCTGAATGCCGAGTTTTTCTACGACCCGGGGTCAAGAACCGATTATTTGCTGATAAAAGACCACGGCGTTTCAAAAGTAATCAGACTTTCAAATGCGGCAAGCGGATTCCAATCCGTTGTCCCGATATGCGTCTTGACAAAATTTTACCTCGAAAATGACGATACAATCTCCGTCAGGGAAAAAATCACGAACTCGCGCAACAATCTCAGTGCTCACAATCGGGATTGCACCCTTTTTATCGAAGAACCCGAAGAAAATCTATTTCCCGAAACGCAATACAGGTTGGTGAAATGGCTTATGTCGGAACTTGACAACGGCTATTACAACTCGCTGTTTATGACCACGCACAGCCCATATATCCTTACTATTTTGAACAACTTCATACAGGCGGCAAAAGTTGGCAACAAATTTCCCGACAAAATCAATGATTTGTTGAAAAAAGAATATTGGTTGCCATCAGATAATGTAGCCGCATATTACCTTACAAATGGAAATCTGCAAAACATCATAGACACCGAACTTGGCGAAATCGATCCTGAACTCATTGACGAGATTTCAAAGACAATCAACCACGAATACGGACTAATGCGAAACATCGAATATGGCATCGAAGAAGACTAAAATAGTGACTCCCAAATACAAGATAGTTGCAGACGAGGAACATCCGTTTTTTAATGCCTATCACGATTGTGCATATATCATTTCCCACGATTGCCGTTCTACTGTTGCACTTAGCGAACAGCAAATGCAATATATACTTGATAATCCGTTGCGAAAGGAACTTGTTATTTATCAAATAGATAATGGACTCATCAAAAGCACTGCCATCAAATGCGATTTTGGCATTTATACCGAAAACGACATTTTGTTTTTGGTAGAACTAAAAAGCCCCGAAAGGGAATACGCCCACGCTTTGGAACAAATTATCAACACGATAGAATTGCTGATAGTGGGCAAACATATTTCAGTCAACAAACTCAATGCGCGTATAGTTTCGCGGAAATATCCAAACATTCCAACCGCCAAAGAACGCAAATTGGAAAACAGGCTGGTAACAACGCATAAGTGCAATTTGCTAAACGGTGCGAAAACTTTGAAGGAAGTATTGTCCTAACTCTTCCCTAAAATCATCTTTTCAACCTCTTCACGGGCTTGTTTCAAGATTTCTTCGGCTTCTAATTCCATTTGTTTTGCCACAAACCGTATGGCTGTGATTTTGGCAGCAATTTCACGTTGTTTGTCAATGGGCGGAACAGGAATAATAATAGAACCGACTTCATCTAAATTTACATTCGCCCTCGCAACTGGTCTTTTTAATTTTTCCAAATTAAGCAATCCAATCGAAGATTGCAGAACTTCTTTAATATAGTTAGATACAAATCCGTCTTTTAAACGGACTAATGCAATAGCCTGATTGATATTTGCTTCTCTTTCAGAATTATAAATACCAATACGCCCGATAGTTGCACCTACAATAGCAATCATAATATCATTTTTGATTACTTGCGACGACCTCATCAAAGTATTATGTATTTCTTTTTTGATATACAAAATATTATCAAAGTCAATATTGCCACTAATATCAATATCACCACTTCTTATAAAAGCGATTCCATATTCTGATGTTGTATAGGCATCACCTTTTGACAACGGTGTAATTCCGCTTGTTATCAGTTTTGATATGCTTTTGACGGAATATAGTTTGTATTTGCCATTTAAACTGCCAAACGCTTTGTGGAAATATGGTTTGTGGAAATATGGGTCAATTCTATTTCCCATCACATCCTTAAAATCTACAAAAAACATTCTGTCTTCAATGTCTTCTTTGTTGTCTTCGGGCAATGTTATCCCCAACTCGCCCAAAAGGTATGAATCAATTGATGCAAGTTTTGCGGCGGCAGCAGCAAGTTTTTTCTTGCGGTTGTTCAAGGCGGTATTGTAGAGTTCAACTATTTGATGTTGAATTGGCATTGGGGGCAATGGAATAGGCAATGATTTATACTCTTCGGCATTAATATTAGGCTGAGCCGCTGCCCTTTGAATAGCCTTAACCCAATCTTTATATGGTTTCAACTGTGTATAAATAAACAGATATTCAGGAAGAATTTTGTTTTGATCAACAACAATTCTAATCATATAACCTGCAAAAAAACATACATACGGTAATGTCTTATGCAAATATGCCTTACCGACAGTTGCACCACTTCGAGCAAACAGTAAATCGTTTTCTTGCAAAAAATACTGTTCTTCAATGTTTGAAGCAGTTGCGCCTAAACCATCAATTAAATTGCCTAATTCGTCAATGTCTGTGATGCGGATATAGCGTGGTTCTTTTTCACTTTTACGTTCAATACCGCTTTCGGCAGTGCCATATTGAGGATTTTTTGTAATTAAATTTTTCAACAATACAAGAGGATGTTCATATTTTTCGGTTTTCCGTTTGTAAACAGAAAAAGTTGGATCCCACCTTCCGTCAAACGTATTCTTTCCAATCAAAAATATCTTGTTCTTGTCAACATCGTCATTCAAAAAAAAAAGCGAATCTTTGTCCTCGATTATGCTGTTGATAAATGCTTCGAGTTTCGGCGCGATGATGTCGAGGTCATTGTTTGCGGTCTTTTTACCCGTGGCGTCGTAACCAATTTCGTCGGCTATCGCCATAAAGATTTTGTAGTTTATGAGTTCTTCTTTTTTCCGCTCAGCAAGAATGTCGTTCATACGGTCTTGTATTTCGGAAACTTTGGCGTTATAAAATTCTGTAATCTCACGTTTCCAAGCCTTGAACTCATCGGTCTTTTCAATATCTTTCTTATCTACGTACCCAGTGGTGTTAACAAACCCAACGTGTTTTTTAAGTTTAAACAATTTATCATCGTTAAGTTTGGTAACTTTGTTTAAATAGTCGTGTTCCTTTCGGATAGCATTTTGCAAGTTGTGAAGTTTGTTTTTATAGTCAATCCGTTGTTGGGCTGATAGTTTGCGCAAGAAAAGCACAGAACTTTTTACACCAGCACCATTGGCGGCAAAGGCAGTTTGAGGCAAACTTACAACTGCCACAATACGAAACATTGACATTATTTCGTCTCTTACGTATTGTAAGGATGAATTAGTAAGGATACCGTCGGGAATAACAATTGCCAAAAAGCCACCGTCAGCCAAAAACTTAAAATCTTGTTCGATAAACAAGATTTCGGTGCTCTGTGAATCACGATTGGTAGGATCTTGTTTTTTGTTAGTGTCGAGCCAACCCTTTTCTTTTAGTCCTAAATTGTATTGGTGAAGGTAAGCACATTCGGTCTGTTTTACCATACTACCAAATGGTGGATTAGTTATAATAAAATCGAATGTACCGTATTCAAAACCTTGATTGCCACTCGTCTTTACAATCAAGTTTTCGTCTTCTGTGCCTTTTTCACCTGTAAGAAGTCCGTCAATAGAAATAACATTTGTGTGTCCGTCGTCGTGGATAATCATATTCATCTTGGCGGAACGGGCAATTTGCTCGTTGATTTCCATACCGAATAGTTTTTTTTCGGCGAAATCGTGCCAATGTCTGAAATTGTCGGCGGAATTTGGGTCGGGATAGTATTCTAACGCCTGTTTTCTGACTTTGTCTAATGCGTATAGCAAAAAACCACCACTACCACACGACGAATCCAACACTTTGCTTTCGTGGTTTATAGGCAATGAGTCAACAATAAACTTTACAACATTTCTCGGAGTGAAATATTGTCCAAAATCGCCACGGAAATAACTGCCCATAAAGGTTTCAAAGGCGCGTCCCTTGCTGTCAAGGTCGGTTTTGGAAAGATTGATGTCTTGAAGATACCCGACGATAGTTCGCACACGCTGAGGAGTAAGACGTATGTCGTCTCTGAAAACCTCTTTGTCTTTTTTTCTGCCTTCCTCATAGAGGGCGATAATACGCTTGTAAAGATTATTGGTTATCTTCGTCTCTTTGTCTATATCCTCTGTCGATATTATGTCAATTATCTGAAAATCGTATGGCTCACCGGATTTCCTGAGTTTTCTTTCATCCCAAATCTTACAGAAAATCAGTTTATCCAATTCGTCGAAAGCCTCTGACGGATTGAGTTGACCGCCCGCCCAAAGTGCCTGATGTGCCAATTGGAAGGCGTGAGTCAAATCAGCCTCGGTTATGATTTCAAGGTCGAAATACTGTTGTTTAATGGGGTCTTCTCCTGCGGCTTCGTTCTTTTGACGTCCCCCTTTGGCATATTTGTACAATGGTATATCTTTACCAAAAAAAGGGATGGTAGTGATGGTTTCACGTGTTTTCTTATCCTTATTAACACGGTAAAACTCACTTTTCAGACCACTCGTTACATACACATATTTAATAGTACCCGCCATTGCATATGCATAACTAAAACCTTGCTCAACGGCTTTTTTGAACTCAGCCTCAGAAATCTCATTCTTTTTACATTCCACCACAATCAACGGCTGCATTTTGGCATCATCGGCATATACAACTATATCAGCCTCCTTGGTTTCCGACCCCATTTGCACCTTCACAAACATATCAATATGCTGAATAGGATAATTATAGTTAATAATCAGCGAAATATATGTTTCAGACTGAACTTTTTCTTCGGGGTCGGTAAAACTTTTGGACTTATTTAAATATATATAATTTATTCTCGAACGGTCGTCGGTGAGTTCGATAATACCTTTTTCAATGCCTGCCTTTAATGTTGGTGAAAGTGGTTCCATTTTCAATTATTTCTTTTTTGCAAAGGTAACTATTATTTGCAAATTATGTAAATATCACAAATAAAAAATATTTAATCAAATCTTAACTCATTAATCCCTATTCATCACGGCATTACACCCATCTTTATTAATTTCTCCAAAAATATTTTCGTTTTTATTAAAAAAAAGCAACCAAAAGGCTTGTTTTAAAAAAATTGATTGTATTTTTACACTCAAAAATTTATACAATAGTTTAAACTTAATCATAATGAACAAACGACAGTTAAAATTAATGTTAAGTGGATGTATGTTAGGCGGTGTACTAATTGCATCCTCGTGTCAGGAGAAGGTCTGCAACTTTGTTGACCCCGCTAAATTCGACACTACAATCGACGGTCAAAAGACTGGATTATACTTTTTGAAAAACGCACAAGGTACTACTGCCGCTATCACCAACTTCGGCGGTCGTCTTGTTTCGTTCGGCATTAAAGACAAAAACGGAGAATTTAAAGACGTAGTGCTCGGTTTCGACAAGATTGCCGACTATGTTACTGTTCCTTCCGACTTTGGTGCTTCTATCGGACGTTACGCCAACCGTATCGACAGCGCTTGGTATGTGCTCAACGGCGACACTGTTCGTCTCGAAGCCAACGACAATCCCAACAGCCTTCACGGAGGTTTCAAGGGTTGGCAATACAAAATTTACTCTGTTAAAGAGGTTACCGAAAACACTATCACTCTGGTTTACAACAGTCCCGACGGCGACGGCAAGTTCCCTGGCAACGTTACCGCTACTGTAAAATACACTCTTACAGCCGACAACGCAATCGAAATTGATTACACCGCCACCACCGACAAGGCTACCGTAATCAATATGACCAACCACAGTTATTTCAACCTCAATGGCGACCCCACCAAACCTATCAACAACTGCCATCTGTACATCAATTCAGACCAGTACACACCCATCAACGACCACATGATTCCTACCGGCGAGATGGCTCCC
>JAFPYT010000366.1 GCA_017394445.1 Bacteroidales bacterium
AGGGTATAGATAATCTCCTGTGCCCTGCCTATTGCGAATGATGGTATTATCAGCTTGCCTCGTTTTTTGGTGCAGGTGTCCAATACCGCTTGCAGAAGGTCCTGTTCGGCGTTGTCGAAACTTTTGTGCTTGCGGTCGCCGTAGGTCGATTCCATTATCAGATAACCCACTTGCGGGAAAGGCTCGGGGTCGCGGAGAATCTGGGTGTTGTAACGGCCGATGTCGCCGGTGAAACAGATACGTATCTTTTTGCGTCCCTCTTTCACTTCGAGAAGTATCGCCGAACTGCCGAGTATATGTCCGGTGTCGTAGAATTCCACCGTAACCTCACCTTCTATGTTGAATTTTTTGTGGTAAGGCACGCTGATGAAGCACTGCATGCAGGCCTGCGCGTCAGCGAGGGTGTAGATAGGTTCGACTTCCTCTTTGCCCTGCTCTCGCATTTTTTTGTTAAAAGTGTGGGTATCAGCCTCTTGAATACGTCCTGCATCGGCAAGGAGTATGGAGCAGAGGTCGCGTGTGGCAGGCGAACAAAGCACCGTGCCGGTGAATCCCATCTTATAGATATATGGTATCAATCCCGAATGGTCGATATGTGCGTGCGAAAGTATCAGATAATCAATCTCCTGCGGGTCGAAACCGAGGTTTCGGTTCATGCTGTCGGTTTCGAGGCCCTTGCCTTGGTACATACCGCAGTCGAGGAGTATTTTCAGTCCGCTTTTGGTAGTTATAAGGTGCTTGCTTCCAGTAACTTCCTTGGCGGCACCCATAAATTTTATCTGCATAGAATTGTTTTTTTTTGTTTACGTATGTGAAAACGCAACAGATGGTATTTTATTTTGTGTGGGTTTAAAAAAAAAGCATTTATCCATATACCAACGCAATTATATCTTTTATAATGGCATCGGTGTCGTTGTCGGAAGCGGGAATTTGCGGCGGTTGGCTCAGCGACGCCCCTTGCAGCAGCTGCCGCGCCTGTTCCACGGCGGCAAGACTGAGACAGTCGGTGGCTATGTCCACGCGACTTATGGTGTGGGTGGTTTCGTCGGTCTCCAGAGCAATCTCCACCTCGCCCCAAGGGTAAGAGCCGTTGCACCGAGTGCGGAAATTGCGCCATTTGGCGAACAAGAAATCGTCGGAAGCAAGACTGCGGCTGTGTGCCATAACTTCCTTGGTGCAAACGGCCTCAAAAGGCACCTCTTCGGCTTTGCCGCCGTAAACGCTGCAAAAAGCTTCAACCAAAGGAGTTACAATATTTTCGGAGGTGATGTCGGCGAGCTCGGAAAGATTCACAACACGGCTCTTAACCGACGCCACGCCGTGTTTCTGCAACTTGGTGGGTTTCACCTTGAGGAAACGTTGTATGTCGGCGGTGTTGGTCTTTATCAAAATGGTGCCGTGGTGCAGGTTGTTGTCGCGACCTTTGGAGAAAGCGTTGCCGGAGAACTTGCGGCCTTGGCACAAAAGGTCGTTGCGGCCCGAAATCTCGGCCTCCAGACCGAATTTCTCCACAGCTTTCTGAATTACGGCGAACTGCCGACGCACGTCGTACAGCTCTTTAGGCACCACAAACGAGAAATTGATGTTGCCCGTGTCGTGATACACGGCGCCACCGCCAGTCATACGACGCATAAGGTGGCCGCCGTCGGCAAGGAGGGTTTCAACATCGCACTCGGCAAAAGGGTTCTGGTTGAGCCCGATAACCACGGTGCGATTGTTTTTCCAGAGGTACATCACAATTGTGTCCGACGGATTTTCGGCCACAAGGTGCTGCTCCACAGCAATATTTACAAAGGGATTGGTTTGGTTGCTGACGATGATTTTGAGTTTCATAAAATGAACTTTTTAGTTTATGGCATAACGCCGAAAACGGTAAAAAAGTATGTGACATATCCCCGAAAAAGTGTCAATTTTTGCATTTTGTTTCCTCGAAAAAGTGTCAATTTTATCTAAAATCCCCCCCGAAAAAGTGTCAATTTCACAAAACGTTCCCCCGAAAAAGTGTCGTTTTTGTATAAAAATGCACACAGCAAATCTCTTTCAACTTTTGTGCATAGCGCATAGCGAATTTGCCGACAAAAAACTCAAAGCCCTCCGTATCTCGATGAAACCCTGCATAGACCAAGGATGGATGGAAAACATCCCCCTCTATGCCACCGAGGAGTTTGTAAAGAAGGACGCCGGGGAATGAAGTTATGTAAAGATAATTGTATTAATTCTCAGCACATTTGCCAATTTTTGACATAAAAAAAGTGAGTCTTGGACTCACTTTTTTTATGCACTGCGGTTTTGTTAATATCTAAAATAAGGTAATTCGCAATCAAAATAACTCTTCCACTGAGGGATCCAGTAACGTTTATATTGACGACTGTCATTGCAAGCTTTAAATAATGGATTTCTAGACACTGGACAATATTCTTGACCACCCCAATGGTCATCATAGGATGGTCCCGCATAGTATTCTCTACCTCCATTAACTACATGATAGTATAAGTAAATGGTAAAACTCTCTCCCTTCTCACTGAGACCCGGTACAGGATGAAATTTTTTAAAATATTCTTCATCCCCAATATTGGTCTTTAGTACATTGTCGCTTTTCATGATAAAACTGGACAATGTAATTGATGCAATAAAAAATGCTGCTAAAATCATCAATATTTTTTTCATTTCGTTTCTACCGGTTATATACCATCGGTCCCTCGGTTTTTAATTTTTTTGTTTTGATTTTACTTTTTTCGAGTTGCAAAATTACAAACTTCTACTAAAACACACGCAAAAATGGCGCACAAGCAAATGTGCATTATGCACAAGTATTTGGGCATTACTTTAAGTCTTTAAAAATCAAAATATTAGCAAGGTAAAGAAAGTAGTTATCGGCTGTTTTTTCGACAAAAACCATATTTTTTCGGGCAAGTATTAGCTCTAAAAAATGGGCAAAAAAGTGTTTAACGGATAAAAAAAACGAAAAATCAATGCTATTTTGTTTCTTTTTCATTTTTACCACGAAATTGTTCCGAGAAATCGGCAAAGAAATCGTGTTTCAGCACCTGTGAGAGTTTCATCAAAGTCTGGGTGTCTATCCAATTGCGGTCGAAGATATTATATATGGTATTGCGGTGGCAGTGCAGCTGTTTGCTAAGCCATCCGATGCGTATGCCGTTTTCCTCCACATACTGTTTTATCAGCCGTCCTATATGAAAATCCTCGCCCATAGAGTTTTTATTTGCGGCTCCAACACTACGGCAACAAAAAAGGCGTTCACCTTGCGTTGCTTATGAAATTTTGTGGTGTCCGCTAAGACCAAAATCACACATAAGTACGTATAAGGTTCACGCCCGAAGGCATGAACTTTAATGCTTCTTATTCGTGTGATTATATTTGAAGGTTAGCGGACTTCCAAAATTTCAAGAATAAGAGCCTAAGCTCATTTTGTCTATTAATATTCTATATATTAGTAAATATCAATCATTTGTTAAATAAATTTATTTGTCATTTGCTTCTTATTGAATTAATGTAACGAGCTTTGACACTTTTTATTGTGATAACAAACTATTTTACATTATGTTTCACCAAACAGCCACTTTCGACGGGCCGCTGCCGCATTCGTGCATATAGGCGAGGTGACCGTTGCGGTAGCAGTGTATGTCGCCGTTGCTGACAAAGCCGTGCGAGTCGGTGAGGTACACATTGCCGTTGCCTGGGTTCAAGGCTATGCCGTAGGGTATTTCGATTTTTTGAGACACCGATATATGCGACCCCTCAGCCCGGTAGTCGCCAAGGTTCACGGAGAAAAAAATCGGGGTGTTGTTCGCATAATCGTAGTCGTAGCAATAGGCAAAACCGCAGTTTATCACAAAGTTGGTGCATTTGTGGGGAATGCGTATAACGGTGTCGTCGCTGAGGCGGAACACGGCCATCGACGAGGGTATGCTGCCATAGTTGCCGTTGCACACCATCAAAAGACGGTTGTCGTCTATTTTGGCCAATTTGGTGGGATTTATGCCAACGGCCACTTTGCGTGTTTCGGCAAAAGTGCTCAAATCCACAACGGAGAGCGTGGTGTCGTAGTTGGGGTTGTCCAGTCCGCCGGAATTGACCACGTACAGATTGCTGCCTGCCACGGCCAGCATTTCGGGGTCGCGCCCCACGGCGCAACTGCCTACCACACTGAAAGTTGCAGTATCTATTTTAAGTACTTCGTCGCTGTAGCAGCTCACATATACGTAACCCTCGTGCCCCACAATGTAGCGCGGCTGTTTGCCGGCAAGCTGTATCTGCCGTACGGAACGGGCGGTTTCGGGGTCCAACACCTCCAC
>JAFPYT010000367.1 GCA_017394445.1 Bacteroidales bacterium
GCGAAGAGTATTACAACGAACGGTTATTCGATTTTCGCATGATAACAACCAAAGAGGCAGGTCTTGGCTTTATCGAAATGCGCATGAAGAGCCGCAATCCGCTTGAATATTCGTTTGAACCGGTAGACAGCAACTATTCGCTGTTTAAATATACAATCCGCATCAACAACAACTAAATCAAAAGCTTAAAAACTTATATGAATCCACTGATAATATTAAACACCGACGAAACCCCTTCGGTGAATTTCGATAAAGACAAAGGAATTTTCCGCATTGCCGACAATTCGTATCCTGACGACGCAAGGAGGTTTTACGAACCAGTGCTTGCCTGGTTGGAAAAATATTTGCAAGAGCCTAACAAAACCACGGTTTTTGAATTCGCGCTGTCGTATTTCAATACTTCGAGCGCCAAGATTATTACCAAGATACTCAACCTTTTGAAAGAAAACCGCGACAAAACCGATATAAAAATCCGTTGGTGTTACGAATCAGACGATACCGATATGCAAAAATCGGGAGTCCGCTATTCGCAATTGTGCGGAATGAATTTTGAATTTGTAGAAACAGAAATATAAAAAAAGCGGGAACTGTTGAGCTCCCGCTTTTTAAAAAGATATATACCGCTTGCTTATTGGATTTCTACCGAAGTGGTGGTGTCCTGAGGAGCGACCTTAGGTACTTTGATAGTGAGAATACCGTTGGTGTAAGCTGCCGAAATAGCTGTGGCGTCTACGCCCTTGGGTAATGTAAACGAGCGGCAGAAATTGCCGTAAGAATACTCTCTGCGGTAAACGTCGTTTTTCTTGGTTTCTTCGGTTTGAGTTTCGCGCTCTACAGCAATCGACAATTCGTCGTGCTGGATATTAACCTTGAAATCCTTTTTCTCGTATCCCGGGGCTGCCATTTCTATTACAAAATCGGTGTCGGTTTCGCTGATGTTGACGGCGGGAATACAGAACTGTTTTTTGTTCTGATAGTAAGGATAAAACAATCCATTGTCGAAAATGGAATCTGAATTTAATAATCTTTGTAACATATTTGCCTCCGTTTTTAAATAGTTATGTGTTTTCATTGTTTTTACTTTTTAATGGGTTTAACTTTCGATTACCCTAAGTTCAAACAGAGTGCCAATGCCGAAAATAGCCGTTTTTACTGACAAAATGTCAGTTTTATGACAAATAGTCAATGACAAAATGACAGATATGATAAAATGATAGTATATTGATTATAATTATATATAATAAATAATAACGATGATTTAATAATAAATAAAGACATTGTATAAAACATTTATTGTTAAAAATCAGTATATTTGCAAGTAGATAACCAAGAAAGATGAGAAAAATATTTTATATAGTATCGGTAATGTGTCTGTTGTTGATGTCTACAGATTTATTGGCACAGATCAACTACCGGTTTTACAATATTAATCAAGCTAACGGCCTCAACAGCAATGTTATCACAGCTATTACCGAAGATGGTGATGGATTTATCTGGGTTGGTACGCAGACAGGTCTTTTGCGCTACGATGGTAGTTCTTTCCTTTCAATCAACGATATCAACGATTCGCTAAATCTTGAAGGTTGTTATGTTACCGTCCTTAAAACATCTCGCAACGGCGATGTGTGGATTGGCACCGATCATAGCGCATCGAGATACAATATTAAAGCCGAACGTCTTACCAACTATATATTAGATAGCGACGGAGCTAATGCAAAGGTGAGCTACCGCACCGAAAATATTTTTGTTAACCACGACGGCAGGGTATTTTTGTTTGTCAGTGATGGCTTTCTTTATGTTTACAACGAGCAAAGCGATGATTTTGAGCCATTTGCCTACGACTTTTTTTCGCACAAGAAAATTAAATATTGCTTTTTAGATAAGGATGATAAAATTTGGGCTATCGACCATAACGCCACTTCGTTGTATTGCGTTGATTTTAAAGGTTCTATGTTAGATTCGCTCGAATGTAATAGCAAGTATCCTTTCCCGTTTAACGAAGCTTATTCTTTTATCAACAATGGCGATGGCACTTATTGGTTGGGTTCTACAGCGGGCATTTATCAGATTGATTATAAACAAAAAACAATCACTCTTGTGGAAGATATTGCCGGACAGCCTTTGCCAAAAAATATCAAAGCTTTTTATCAGCGTCAAAATGGCGATATATGGATTGGTACTAATGCCGAAGAGTTGTTTATTGTAAACCGGGAGCGAAAAACTGTTCAGATTATAGAATCTGATCACAGTCAGCAATCCACTCGACGACTCAATAGTGTTACAGTCAACACCATTTACGAAGATTCTCAAGGTATTACGTGGCTTGGCACTTGGCATGGATTGTCGTATACAAGCTTGAGCAATCCTATAAAGTTTAATGCCATTAGCTATCCCGAAAACTCATCTATATTGTTGCAAAATCAGATTTCGGCTGTGTGCCAGTCGCCTGATGGAACTATTGCCATAGGTAGCGACGGTGGCGGAGTGGTATTTTGGGACGGAGTAAGCAACAAAAACTGTGGAAGGTTTTCGATGGATTCGCCCAACAGCAAGATGGGTTCGGCTTCGATTCTTGCCATGGCTTACGACAAAGATGGAAATCTCTGGACAGGAGGATACAACAATCCGCTGCACCGCCTTAGTGCCGACCATAAATCTGCCGAAGCTTTCAGCCTTGTTAATAATATAAAAGGTGCTATGAGCGACTTTATCACTGATATCCTTATCGACCGTTACGACCGTATGTGGGTGCTTACCAATGGTTACGGACTTCTTAAATTCAATCCAAAAACCAAAAAGTTTACCCAGATAGTATGCGATTCGCGATTGATAGAGCCAGTAAGCATGTATGGCACATGTCTCGAAGAGGGTCCCGACAGTACAATTCTTGTGGGTACTTACGGTGGAATGTATGTTTATTATCCAAATCAGGATATTATCGAAAACTATTCGTATAGCTACGGATCGCCTTATAGCATATCGCACAATGTGGTGCATGATATTTTGCAAGATTCGCACCACAGAGTATGGGTGGCAACTCCGGCAGGTATTGATAGATTTGACATCCGTCGCGGAATTTTTACCCATTACAACGGCGACAACGCTATTCAAAACATGATTTGCACCAATATTATCGAAGATGTTTCGCACGAAATATGGATTACCACCAACAACGGACTTTTAAAATTTAATCCCGAGGTAAACAAAGTAACAAGGCTATACGACACCGACGACGGACTGTTGTCGAATAGTTTTGAAAAACATTCTTCTATGGTAGACAAAAAAGGTACAATCTTTATAGGTACACACGATGGATTGGTGTTTTTTAATCCTTATAATATCAAGTCGGTTACCAATGTGCCTAAGCCGATTATTACAAGTTTTCTGCTAAATTACAATCGTACATATCCTTCGCCCGAGGGCTCTATTCTTACTCAATCAATAGCCAATACCAACGAAATAGATCTTTCGTGGAAAGATGTATCTTTTTCGATAGAATTTACAGTTCTTGATTACATTTACGGTAATAATATCAACTTTTTTTATAAGCTCGACGGATATCAAAATGCTTGGACAAATATTGGTTCGCGACGCGAAGTGGGCTTTACAAATCTTAATCCGGGACGATACACGCTTCGTTTGCTTGCCGAAAATTCTGATAGATGCCGCAGCGAAGAACGCACTTTGATTATTAATATCCGTCCGCCGTGGTATAGAACCAAAGTGGCTATTGTTCTCTTTATATCATTGTGTGTGTTGCTGTTTTGGCTTATACATGTTTTTAGAGTTCATAGAATGCGTCGCCGTCAAATGGAACTTGAAGAGCAGGTAGAAAGCCGTACAATAGAGTTGATGAGTCTTAATTCGATGCTCGAACAGCGCAACGAGGAGATGAAACAACAAAAAGAGGAGATACAATCGCAACGCGACGAGTTGTATGAAAAAAACAATCAGTTGCACACAAGTCGCGAAGCTATTCAGCAATCGTATCAACGTCTTTTGGATTTGAGCGAGTTAGACAAGCAGATTTCAGAATCGTCGGATATTGAATCTATATTACAAAAGGTATATCACAACAAAGTAGTGCCGTTGGCAGGATGCGGATTGTGCATTTGCAAAAGGTCGAAACAGCAAAACGTTGTTGAGTTTTCGCCATATATCGAAAACAATGCCACATTTGAACTCCCCGACGAAAAAATCTACGAACTTATGGACCCGTTGTCGGCGGCTTGTTTCAACGAGAAAAGAGATATTTTGGCAGATAATGGTTCTGATTACGACATGGCACCATTCCTTTTAGAGATGGGTTACCGCACAGCATTGCGTCTTCCGCTTTTTAATGGCAACGAGGTGGCGGCTATTATGATTATCAATAGTCCCAAAGAAAACGCTTTTTCTAAAAATGATATCGCTATCTTTAAGGTTATAGCCTCGTATAGCGAAATTGTTATCGAAAAAGCTGATGCCTATTCGATGTTAGCCTCCAAAAATTCGGCTATCAACGGCAGTATTTCGTATGCCAAAACTATTCAGAAATTGTTTTTGCCGCAAATCGAAGATTTTCAGCAGTATTTCGACGCCGCAGTAATCGAGCGTCCAAAAGATATTGTTTCGGGCGATTATATTTGGCAAGCTGTTGTAAAACACAACCAAGAACTTATGATATTTTGTGCAGTGGTAGACTGTACGGGGCATGGCGTTCCTGGTGCATTTATGAGTCTTATATCTAATCAGATATTGCGCGATGTGGTGTTAAATATGAAACTTTACGAACCCAAAGATATTTTAACAACAGTTTCGGAAGTTACATCTTCGGTGCTAAAACAAGACAACGGCGAAAATAAAGATGGTATGGATATGAGCCTTTGCCGTTTTGATGTTGACGCTGATGGCACTATGAAACAGATTGTTTATTCGGGTGCCAAAAGTGCCATATTGTACAAAGCTCACAATAGCAACGAGTGTGCAATGATTCCTGCCGACCGTATATCAATTGCCGGAGGGTATCGCCGCAATTCTGAAGATCGACCTTTGTTTACGCAAAAGGTATTGAATGCTGTTCCTGGTACTGTTGTGTATATGTATAGCGATGGTATTATTGACCAAAACAACACCGCACGTGCTCGTTTTGGACGCAAACGTTTGATAGAATGTGTTAACAGCGTATCATCCGAATCTCCCGAATATCAAAAACAACGTATCGAACGCACTCTTGATAAATTTTCGGAAAGCACCGATCAGCGCGACGATATTACATTCTTAATCCTGAAAATCAAAGAGAAAATCGAACTGCCGAAAGTGGATTAAAACCTTGCTCCTTTGATGTCTAAATCAGGGACATACATCCATGTGCCGTCTTTCATAAACTTGTAACCATCGAAACTGCCGTCGGGACCTGAAAATTTTGTGTTGCCGTTGTATTGCGCTGGTATCGTCATGTGGTCGGCAATAAACATTTTCATTTTTAGGTCGTAGCGGAGGCTCATTACGGCACGCTCGGTATATTCAAAAATCAATCGGTCGTAGTTTTGGTTGTGTTCGTCGGTAAAGTAACCTCCAAAATAGATTGAGCCGTCGCTTTTTACGCGCACTTGCTCTAATACCTTGCGGTTTACAAAAAGGTCGGCACCGTCCCAACCGGCAAGGGCATACAAATGGCTTTTTTTGCCGCCCACTGGCACAAGTTCGTAGTAGATAGCACCATACCAATTGTCAGATTGCATCGATGAGCTGGCAGCGTTGGGCGTAGAGTCTGATTTGTCGATAAGGCGGGTGGTAATCACATCTCCATCGTCAGAGCGTGCTTGCACAAATCCGTAATAGGTGTAAGTGCCATCGGCAAACTGTATTCCCCACGAAAAAATGCGGAGGCGGTTGTCGCTGCTGGTTAATACCGAAATTGGTTTAATATCGCCCAATGTGGCTGTAAAATCATCTTCGGCACTGATAACAGATTCAAACGTGTTGGCTGCATAGTTGGCAATTTCGCCACGGAGCGAATCGTTGGGCTCGGTTTGTGCCTCGTTGATAAGCGAAACTACATTTTGAATGTTTTGTGCCGTAGTTGAAAACGCTATAAAAAGTGCTGCTATGGTAAAAAATATTTTCATTGCTGGCGTTTTTTTGGTTCTTTAACGTAATAGATGTGCAAAGATATTGCAAAATATTACAAAAAATGCTTACCTTTGTAAAAAATAAGAAAAAATATAAGAGATGAAACTGAGATGTATGGTAATTGACGATGAGCCGCCGGCTGTGCGACTTATGCAGAGTTTTATAGAACGTACGCAAAGCCTTGAATTTGTGGGAGGTTACACAGATAGTATTGAAGCTGTGCAATTAATAAAAGACAATCCGCCCGATGTACTGTTTTTGGATATTCAGATGCCCGACCTTGATGGAATGCAGTTGTCAAAAATGGTTCCTCCCGAAACAAAAATTGTTTTTTCTACAGCTTATAAAGAATATGCGTTTGATAGTTACGATGTTAGCGCAATCGACTATCTGTTAAAACCTATCAGCTATGCCAAGTTTCTTAAAGCGGTGCAAAAATGTATCGAGTGGTTTGAGATGAAAAACGCATCAGAATCAGTGGCTTCTGCTGCCGCACCTTTACCTTCGGCATCGGTTAATAATTCCGGCACATTTTTTATCAAGAGCGATTCGATGCTTGTGCGTATTGATACAAACGAAATCTTATATATCTGTGCATTAAAAGATTATGTGCGGTTTGTATTTGACAGCGGACGTAAGCCTATCATATCGCTTATGACCATGAAAAATCTCGAACAGCAATTACCTCCCGATAAATTTATCCGTGTTAGCCGTTCTTATATTGTAGCAATCAATAAGATACGTTCGGTAGATAAAAACAACTGCATCTACATTGGCGACGAGGTTGTGCGTGTTACCGATGTGTATAGCGAGCAGTTTAAAAAATTTATTGGCGGATGATAGGTCGGTTAATTGTCAAGTTTTGTTTATAAAACGGTTTTTCTGACGCACCTATAAATGTATAATCGTTGATGGCTGATATTTTGGCACGTTTGGCGATAGGTGCTTGATTACTAATGATAAGCGAAATTGCTTTGGCAAATAGAGGTTCTTCTACATTGCCGAGCAAACTTTCAAAATAGTCGGGAAGCAAGTAATTGGGAGTAAATCCGTCTTTAAAATTCATTTCGCCGGCAGAGTTTTTACACACTCCCACCACAAGATAAAGAGCCCATTCCGAATAGTTAATTCCATCGTTATCAGTACCTTTGTCGTAATTGTCGTTGAGTAGCAAGTTGGTGGTGTATTTGCCGTAGGTGGGTGTGCCAATTATTTCAACATCCATATACGGTGATAGTCCAGAAATTAACTCCTCGCTTGCCGAGGCTGTTTGGTTTGAAGTAATCACGTAAAGTTTATTGATGTTGAGATGAGTGTTCTGTTCCGAAAAATATAAATTTAGTTCTTCGTTGTCTTCTTTAAATTGTTTTTCAAGGATTGGGTTTACATCGGTTTGGATAAAGAGTTTGTTTTCGTAGCCTGATGGTATAATCATCGAAGCCAATTTATTGAGAGTGGTGATATATCCGCCGCCGTTGAGCCTAAGGTCTAAAACAAGTTCGGTAATATGTTGGTCTGCAAGTTTTTCGATAGCTTGAGTAAGGGTTTCGGTGCCATCGTCAAAACTATCGTAAAGAAAATATCCTATTTTGTGACCATCGATTTCGTGTGTAGAAACTTGCAAAACAGGGTCGATATCCATGCTGACTTTTGTGATTAGGGGTGAAGTGTATTCGGTGTCGTAATATTCACGCGCCTCCCACATACCGTTTGGAACTGATATTTTAGAGTATGTAAGTGTATATGAGTCAAGGCTTAATAATGATTTGTAATTTGTTTTGGTGAGGGTTTGTCCGTTAACTTTGGTAATCACATCGCCACGTTTTATACCAGCAGCCTCGCCTGGCGAATCTTTGTAGACATATTGAACGTATGCAACCACATTATCGCTATTTAATCGGTCTGGTCCCAAAATAAAATTGATACCATCGGTAACATATACATTATTAAAATAACTTTCGGTTTCGGTATAATTGTTCATAATCGCCGAAAAGCGGTCTTCGGGGTAAAGAAAATACTCAAACACATCGTTTGGAGTGTTGAATTGCGTAATATTGAGACGGGTTGGAATTTTATCGTTCCAATAGTAATAGGTATACATAGTTTCCCAAACAAATTGGTGCACGGTGTAGTCTTTAGAGTAGCTACGGTTTCGAGAATTATTAGATGGATCGTCGCGGCGTATGTCGTTGTCGTCTCTTGAGCATCCTACGCTAACTGCCAATATCAATAGTAGATATGTTGTTATTTTTTTCATAATTGATTTTTTTAATATCTGTTGCAATAATAAAACATTTATCAATGTTATAACCCCCAAAAATAGTTAAAAAAATCAAAACTTTGTTTTGTAGTACAACACTTAGCCAATAAAATTAGTTTTTATTGTATATTTGCATACTCAAAAAACTAATTACGTACTACAATGATTAAGAGATTTCTGTTAATAGCGTTTGTGTTTAGTGTTGTAGGCGCATACGCTCAAAACGACGATTGGTTCGACAAAAATGGCAACATCCTGCCCAAATATTTAGACGACAACGGACTGCTCTCAGATGAGTACCTTGCCGATGCATACGAGTTTACCTCCTTGGATGAGGCTCTCGCTAATCCGTTGAGGGTGATTAAGTTAAACCTCTCAGAACAGAATTTAGGCGAGTTCCCCACCGAGATTGTACAATGCCACAATCTTCATATGCTCGATTTGGAATCCAACAAACTTACATCCATTTCGCCCGAAGTGGCTATGCTTAGCAATTTGCAATATCTTGTGCTCAACAACAATGAGTTAACCGAGATTCCCTTAGAAATTGCTTCGCTCAAAAACCTATTGATGCTCGACCTTTGTGCAAACCATTTGAGCACTATTCCCAACGAAATTTGCGCTCTCGAAAATCTTAAAAACATTATCTTAGATGAGAACCAAATAGAATCGCTTCCTGATTCAATTGGCTCAATGGCAAAACTTTACAACCTTTCTGCCACTCACAATCGCATCAAAGAATTGCCCGCATCAATAGGGTCGCTCAAACTGCAAAGTCTCGACCTCTCCGACAATCTTATAGCCACTCTGCCCGAAACATTCTGCAATTTGCAAACAATGCAGATTTGCGACCTTCGCAACAATGCACTTGCCATCTTGCCCGCAAATATCTGCACTCTGAATCAATTAATGTTTCTCAATTTGAGCAACAATAATATTACCACTCTTCCCGAAAACATTGGCAAAATGGCATTTATGAGGATGCTCGACCTTAGCAAAAACCAAATTTCTGAGTTGCCGTCGTCGGTAGGTAAAATGTCTATGATTCAAGAACTTGATCTTTCGGACAATAATCTTAAAACACTTCCCAAAACTATTGGCAAACTTACCTTTGTATCGAGCATTGTGCTCACTGGCAACAATCTTTCGGCTGCCGAAATTGAAAAAGCAAAAAAATTTCCAAATAATTCATCCATAACATTTTAAGCAATGAAAATTCGTACAGGAATAGGATTCGACGTACACCAGCTTGCCGACGGCATTCCGTTTTTTGTAGGCGGTATCAAAATAGAACACACCAAAGGCGCGGTAGGACATAGCGATGCCGACTGCCTTATCCACGCCATCTGCGACGCTCTGCTCGGTGCTGCCAATATGCGCGACATTGGCTACCATTTTCCCGACACCGACCCGCAATACAAGGGCATAGATTCAAAAATTCTTTTGCGCAAGACCTGCGAAATAATCCGCAACGCTGGATACTCCATATCCAACGTGGACAGCGTTATCTGTCTGCAAAAACCCAAAATCAAGGACTATATTCCTCAGATGCAGAAGGTTTTAGCCGAAGTGATGACACTCGACCCCGACGATGTTTCCGTCAAAGCCACCACCACCGAACATCTTGGCTACACAGGTAGGGAAGAGGGAATAGCTTGCTATGCAAATGTATTAATTTATAAATAATTATGAGCAAGGTGATATTATATCATGGTAGTCCCAACGAGATAGTTGATCCTATTTTTGGACTTGGCAATCCCCGCCACGATTACGGTAAAGGTTTTTATTTAACTGAGGATTTAAACCTTGCCAAAGAGTGGGCTGTAAGTCGTCCCGAAACGGTCAGTGGTTTTGTACATACCTTTGAAATAGAAACCGATGGCTTGGATATATTTGATTTTCAGGATAAAAACATTCTTTGTTGGCTTGCAGAGCTTATGAAACACCGCGATGCTGCCGATTCAAAAAGATATAGAGTGTTGGCTCAAAAATTTATAGCAAAATATGGCAACAACACAGAAAAATGTGACGTTATAAAAGGTTGGCGGGCAGATGCTTCGTATTTTTATATAGCCAAAGCCTTTGTGCGCGATGAGGTAGATGTGGATATTCTCGAAGATCTTTTGCAACTTGGCTCGCTCGGTATTCAATGGTGTTTGAAAAGCGAAAAATCTTTTAACGCCATAACCAAAATTGGCGGTATTATAACTGTTGATTATCATGAATTTAACCGAAAATATAACGACCGCGATGCCCAAGCCCGCATTACTATGAAAAAACTTATTGATTCTGACAAAAATAGAGTAGAAAAAGTATTCAGCACACTTGTTTAATATAAAATTTTATGGCAGCATATCCCAAATGTTACTTAAACGAAATTGTTGAAACCCAAGGAAAACTCTTTGAGTATGTGGCAGATTTTACCCCTAAGGTAAATGTGGAAGACTTTATAAACAAATATATGATGAGCAAAACCCGCATGTATCTCGACCGTGCTGATGCTTATCTTAGTAATTTGAATGCCAAAGAGTTGTACGATTATTTTTGCCAAACAGAAAATTATACTCCAAAAAAAGGCGATGGACTCGACGGTTTTAAACCAAATTGGATAGGACAGTTTTACGCTTTTTATCAATGGAAAAATAACACTCCGAGCGTGGCAGTAATAAAAAAATTACCGCTCGACTTTATGGAGGCATCTTATTACGGTCTTCACGATTTGGATATCGACCTCGCCGAAAAGAAAATAAATGTATAACTTTTAGTTAACACTCCTTTGTTATTTTTGCCACCAAAAAAATAACAAAAGTGGACTACTCAGACCGTACCAAAGAACTTGCTACCAAGAAGATAAACTCGCTTCTGTGGGCTTATGCACTGCCTTCGATTATTAGTCAGATAATAGCATCGCTCTACAACGTTACCGACCGTATGTGCATAGGTCAAGGCGTTGATTCTATGGCTATTTCGGGATTGACAATCACATTCCCATTTATGAATATTATCCACGCCTTTGGCGCGCTTGTGGGTGTGGGCGCAAGTGCAAGAATGTCGATTGTGCTTGGCAAAAAAGATGTCAATTGGGCAGAAAATATACTTGGCAACGCCGTTTACCTTACCTTTGTGTTTGGTGCGTTGTTTATGACAGCGGGGTATCTCTATATCGACGACATTCTTTTGCTGCTTGGAGCAACGCCGCTTAACATTAGCTATGCACGTGAGTATATGCTTATTGTGCTGCCCGGAATGTTTTTTACCACACTGAGTTACAATCTTACGGGAATGATTCGTTCCTCGGGATACCCCAAAAAATCGATGTATATTTTAGGAGGTGGCGCGGTGCTCAACATCGTGCTCGACCTTTTGTTTATATTCGTGTTTAAACTCGGAATCTCAGGTGCGGCGTGGGCTACCACTATTTCGATGGTGGCAACGGCTGTGGCATCGGTTTGGCATTTTGTAAAGAAGGATTCGTTTATACGTTTCCGCCGTCACGCTTGGCAACCTAAGTTCTACATTTTTAGAAACATACTGTTGATAGGTATGAGTCCGTTTTTGATGAACCTTGCCGCAGCGGGCGTGGTGGCTATGTTGAACCGTCAGATAACCGTTTATGGCGGCGAAAATGCTGTTTCGGCATACGGCATTATGAATAGCTTTGGCAATATGGCGGTGCTTATTATACTCGGCATCTGTCAAGGCATGCAGCCCATAGCGGGATACAACTATGGCGCAGGATTCAAAGACCGTCTCAAAGAAGTGCTTTTCCTTTCGATGAAGATTAATATGATAATCGGTTTGGTGGGGGCGTTGCTTGCTTGCCTTTTCCCACGACTTTTGGCACACGGATTCACTAACGACCAAAACCTTATAGAACTCTGCGTGCCGTGTTTCCGCTATATGATGTGTATGATGCCGTTGATAGGCTTTACAATCACTAACTCAAACTTTTTCCAATCAATCGACAAGCCGTGGGTGGCGATAACCACAAGTCTTTTGCGTCAAGTGATTATCTTGCTGCCGTTTATATATATCTTCCCCTCGGTATTTGAGCATTTTGGAGGCAGCGGACTCACTGGCATTTGGTTTTCGGGCACACTTTCGGATATTTTAGCTGCTATTATTTCAGGATTATTGCTATATTCGCAACGAAAAGTTTTTTTAACTAATGTAGCAATAAAACAATGAAAAAGAGTATTCTCTCCGCGCTAACGGCTTTGATGTTAGCCTCTTGCGCAAATGTAAACACAAATGATGGCGGCTTGACTGTTATCGACGTAGAAAACCCAACAATCAAAGAGCCGCTGCCATTAGAGCAGCTTATCGAATCGGCTCAACTTGTACCTCTCACCGGCGACAGCTTATTGCTTAGCGTCATTACTACCACAGAATATGCCCCCGACCGCATTATTACTGTTGAGGGTCTGCCGATGATTACCGAACCTGTAAAAATCTTTGACCTCAGCGGAAAATTAATTGCTGCCATACACAAAGGACAAGGTCCAGGCGAAATTGCAGGATTCCCTTTTGTGCATTATGACAGCAATACGCAGCAAATCATTTGCGACAACGGCAACATTTGGAAACTTTATTCTAAAGACGGAGCTTTTATTGGCGACCAACCCGCTCCGTATCAATTTAGCAAGATGCAGTTTCTCAATGGCGAATATCTGTTCTATGCCGCTGATTTTCAATTGAACGATACTCTCAAACGCTATTTCTTTGTTACCGACAAGGATTTTAAGATTAAGTATTCGTCGTTTCCGATTACTGTTAGCCGCTCGTTTTCATTATCATCGGGTGGTAATTTAGAACTTAATGGTGATCACGCAGTTATAGTTCGCGATACTGTATATTATTATCAAGATTCTAAATTAGAACCTAAGTATTACTTCAAGTTCGCCAACAGATTTTCGGCTGACCAAATGCCCGAAGGAGACGTGATTGACCTTTCTAAAATAGATGGATTCCTCCCTGGTACTTATCGCGAAAGTTCTAAGACTCAGTTTTTTCAAACTATGAAACCTTCTACTGGCGAGGTTAAAGTTATGGTGCGCGACATTAAGAGCGGAAATAATTTCACATCCGACAACGCATCATTCGAAAAAAACACTTTGAGCATTCTTACTCCTATTCGAGTATTGAACGATAAGTGCGTGTGTATGATTACTGGCGATAATTTTAGTACAATTTCCCCATTGATTAAGCCATTTCTCGATGCCGAGAGTCTGAAAATTATGGAAAACTACAACGAGGATTCTAATCCTATGTTATTGTTTTACACCACCAAAGAGTTCTAATACCCCTCTTTGATAAATCCGCCCCAAATTTCATTAGCCAATTGACGCATATATGCCGCCGAAAAACCTGCTCCGCCTTTGTAATGCAAGCAGCCGTGTGTTTTGGCTATGGTTTCGGTGTAATCTTTTAATGCGTAGACAGTAAAATTATTGCGGAAGCCGTAGATTTTCAAGTCGTATTTCCAATGGTTAACAAGCGGAATTATAGAGCCTTCGACAATTGTTTTTTTGTCGCCGTCTTTTTCAAACTTTAAATACGCCATACCCTCCAATTGACATTGGTAGTTTTTAAACATCGAGATAAAGTTGCCGAGCGAGTAGTATACCAACATTCGGTGACCGTTGTCTTTTTCGAGCCACTCCATAGGTTCCACAATGTGAGGATGTGAGCCTATCACCACGTCAACCTCGCAATCGAGGAATATCTGGGCGAACTTTTTCTGGCTTTCGTCGGCTTCGAGCTTGTATTCTGTGCCCCAATGCGGAAACACAATTACAAAATCTGCCAATTGCTTAGCCTTTGCCACATCGCGGCGGATTTTTTCCTCGTTGAGAATGTCGGTGGCGTAAGGGTACGAAAGCATCTGGCCATCTTCGTTAACGCCGTAGGTGTAGTTTAAGAGCGCAAACTTGATGTTGTTTTTTTCTACTACTATAACGGTGTCAACTGTTGAGGCATCTTTGTGAATGCCTATTACTGGTATGTCGGGATAATTATTTTTCCAAAATTCGGCAGACTTTTGCACCGCCAACATACCGTGGTCGAAAATATGGTTGGTAGCCATAGTTACAATGTTGAATCCTGCATTGACAACGGCGTGACCCACGGCGTCGGGCGAGTTGAATTTTGCATATCCGTGATAGCTGCCCCATCGGTTTTCGGGCTTTACGTCTTTGAGTTCTACATCTGATGCCTTGTAGCCGTTGTCGCCGCCGAGAGGGGTTTCTTGATTGATAACGCGGAGGTCGCCAAGAACAACGTATGGCTTGATGTTGTCGTAATTGTGGTCAAAATCATAGGTGTTTCCCTTTTTGCCCGCCTCGAGCATATACCAGTCGTAGAGGTTGTCGCCCACGGCAATGAGCGAAACCGAATGTACAGGCTCTGCAATATTAAGCACAGGCGGGGGTAGGGTAGTGTCGCGAGGTATTTCGCGTTGGTTTGGGTTAACAATGCAACTTGTGCTTGCCGACAATAATAAAGGAGTTAATATGTTTAATGTTAATAAGTTGTGTTTTTTCATATATTCAGTTTTTTGTGTTAATATTAAAAAAGTGTGTAGCAAAAAACTTGCCTTAAATTACAAAATCCTATTAGTTTTTTCTATGTTTAGGCAGTACAATCCTTGATATAGTTTTTTTTTCTTTGAAATGCTCTTAAAAATACGTGTTTCTCTTTTTTTGATGCGCAAACTGATATTTTACTTTAAGTTAACAATTTTTGATATATTTTTGCACTTTGAAATTAAGCGAAATATAGAGGACGGCTCATAAAAAAGAGCCGGCAGATACGGCCGAAGAATCGATTATTAATAGATATATTATTAATTAACAATTTAAACATTAACAAACAAATTTTTTATTATGGGCAAAAGAAAAATTGTGTTATTACTTGCATTTTTGCTCTTTTCGTGGGCTACAGCAATGGCTCAAGAAAAGACGGTTACGGGCAAGGTAACAGACGAATCTGGTAATCCCATTTTTGGTGCTACCATAGCAGTAAAAGGGACTACCATAGGCACTATTTCAGGCGAAAACGGTGCCTACACTATCCGCATACCCGAGCGCGTAGCCAACGACTCGCTCGTGTTCTCTTACATCGGCTATGCCGATCAGGTACATTCTTTGGCTGGCCGCACTACTATTGATGTGGTGATGGAATCAGCCGATTTACAGGTTGATGAGGTGGTTGTTACCGCTTTGGGTATCAGCAAAAGCCGCCGTGCTGTAGGTTCTGGTACAGTACAGCTTTCGGGCGACGAACTCAACCGTGGACAGAATACCAATCCTATGGAGGCTCTTGCGGGTAAGGTTGCTGGTGTGGATATCGCATCTGCTCCTGGACCTGGTGCAAGTCAAAATATTATGATTCGTGGTGCAGCTTCGTTTACCAACAACCAACCGCTTTATGTAATCGACGGTGTGCCTTTTATCAACACTGAGGCATCTGGCGACTACAAATACGGTTCTATTAATGGTGCTATTGGTACTCACCAAAATCTTGACAAACTTAATAATCAGACAAACCTTGGTAGCGGTATCAACGCAATCAACCCCAACGATATAGAGTCAATGACTGTATTGAAGGGAGCTGCTGCAACTGCTCTTTATGGTAGCCGCGCTGCCAACGGCGTTGTGCTTATTACTACAAAAAACGGCAAAAATACCGATGGTAAAATGACCGTTACTTACGACGGCTCAATTGCTGTTGAGCGTATAGGATATATTTCTAAATCGCAAGACCGTTGGGGTCAAGGCTGGTTTGATAGCGAATATCAAAATTCATTCTCGCGAGAGGAAAACGGTAACTGGGGTCCTGAATTTACAGGTCTCAATCAACCTTGGGGTAGTATCTACCACAATAGCCAAAAGGTTGCCAAGTTTGAGTATCTCGACAGCCGTATTCGCGATTTTTACGAACTTGGTGTAAGCAACAGCCATTCAGTTTCTGCTACTGGCGGCACACAAACCACAAGCTACTATTTCTCGGTATCTAACACTCATCAAGATGGTGTAATTCCCGATGATTACGATACTTACAACCGTACTACAGTATCTACCCGCGGTAGTCACAAGTGGGGTATTGCCACCATCACTTCTTCGTTTAACTTTTCTACCGAAAAAACAAAGGCTGTTCCCTCTGGTCAAGGTACTTCTATGATTCAGAGCCTTTGGGATACTCCTAACAATATTTCGCTTGTAGACCTTAAAGACCTTAATGATCCATTCAACTCAGTGGACTATTTCTTCACTCCGTTTGCAATGAATCCATACTATCTGCTCGAAAACCAAAGCTCTGAACACCGCCGCAACAAAATTTACGGTAAGTTCCAAGCCGATTTTCAGCTTTTTAAAGATCTTAAATTTACCTACCGTTTTGGAGGTGATGTTCAGTTCTCTAACACTACATCTAATCAAAGCATTATCAAATACGGTCCTGAATCGCCTATTTCGCATATTTCTACAGAAAACGAACGTAATGGTTACTTGTTTAATTCGCGAAACTCAATTTACGAAATCAACAACGATATGTTCTTTACATACTCGCGTGCGCTTTCGTCTACTTTAAATGTTAATGCCATACTTGGTTACAGCATAATGGAAACCAAGGCTAACACCATTTTTGGCGAGGTAACTTCGTTGGATATTGATGGATTCTACCAACTCAAAAACTCACTTTCCGACGCATACGCTTCGCAAGACCAAGAGAAAAAACGTATGCTTGGTGCTTTTGCCAATATTGATTTTGATTGGAACCGTATGGTTTACCTTACAGTTACTCTACGTAACGACTGGTCTTCTACATTGCCCAAAGCCAACAACTCTTATATGTATCCCGGTGTAACAGCAAGTTGGATCTTTACCGAGCTTGGCGATGGTGGACATTTAGGTCCGCTCACATTTGGTAAGCTGCGTGCTTCGTATGGCTTTACTGGCAAAGATGCCGACCCATATAGCGTTTACAACGTTTATACTAAGTCTCAATACATAAACCCTGGTTATAATGGGGTTGATTACGCAAAATTTCCTTTGAACGGAAAACAATCGTGGATGGCATACTCCACATTGGGCAATCCCGACCTTAAACCCGAAATGACAAACGAATACGAATTTGGTCTTGACCTCGAATTCTTTAACGGACGTCTCGGTTTTGAAGGCGACTATTACAACAAATACACCAAAGACCTTATCGAACAGTTGCCTATCGACGTTTCTACTGGTTTTTCTCACATGAATGCTAACCTTGGTGACGTAAGAAACGAAGGTTACGAACTTGTACTTCACGGCACACCGCTTAAACTTGGCGATTTTTCTTGGAAACTTTCGGTAAACTTTTCGCAAAACTACAATACTGTTGAAAAACTTAAAGCTCAAGAAGTTTACTTAGGTGGATATGCTGGCTGCGGTATTTACGCAGTTGAAGGTAAAGCTATGGGACAGTTTAAGAGCCAAGTGGCCAAAAAGGTAAAAGGCAAAGACGGATTAGAACATATCGTAGTTGACGGTAATGGTCTTGTTATTACCGACGAAAAAGAACAATATGTTGATAAAGACGTTAACGAAAAATTCCGTGCTGGCCTTACCTCAACATTCGATTACAAAGGATTTTCACTTTCGGCTACATTCGACCTTCACTATGGTGGATATATGTTTAGCCATACAAAAAGCTACTTAGGTTGGACAGGAGCTGGTTACGAAACCACATTCAACGACCGCAACCTTTTTGTTGTGCCTAACTCTGTGGTTGAAACCAAAGATGATTCCAACGCTATTGCACACACAGGATCGGTTGAAGAAAACAATGTGGTTTATTACGAACTCAACGAAAATCCGCTTTACTTATCAGACGTTCCTAAGTTCTATTCTGAGGGCGGTTTTGACAAAGATAATGATCTTATTATTGACCGTTCGTATCTAAAACTCCGCAACGTAACATTATCTTACACTTTGCCCAGAAGCCTTGTAAGCAAATGGAAACTTCAAGATGTAAGATTCTCGCTTTCGGCTGCTAACATACTGCTTTGGACTCCTGCCGAAAACTGCTACGTAGACCCCGAAACCACCACTTACGGCAACAACATTATGAGTAAGTTTGGTGAGTTTTTTGCCAACCCCACCAATCAGGTGTATACACTCGGAGTTTCTGTTAAATTCTAATTTGTAAATATTTAATAAGATGAAAATAAGAAATTTAATATATTCAGTTGTAGTAGCGGGAATGGCATTGTTGCCTATTTCGTGCGAAAAATGGATTGATATCAACCACAATCCTAACAACCCTGAAAATGTTCCGCCAAAGAGCTTATTTGCAGGTGCGGAGGTAACTACAGCTTACAACCAAATGGCTTGGGACAACCTGTTTGTGGCAGGCGTTTGGGATCAGTATTTTACTCAATACGAAAAAGCAAGTCAGTTTAAAGAAGCTGAAAAATACTTTGCTCAAAATTTTGAATACAACTATAGAAATGCGTATGCATCGTTAGGAAATTTGAAAGAGATTATTGAAAAATCGAGCGAAGATTCTGAATATAGATTTGTGAGCGAACTTCTGTCGATTTACAATTGGCAGAATGTTGTAGATCTTTGGGGCGATGTGCCATATTCCGAAGCTCTCAATGTGGAAATCACTTCGCCTAAATTCGACAATGCTGCCGATATTTATAAAGATCTTTTGAAACGTATCGACCAAGCAATTGCCGATTATGAAAGCGGTAAGTTTACAAGCGAACCTATTTCTGTTGATGGATACGATTTTATATTTGGCGGCGATCTTGAGCTTTGGTATCAATTTGCCAATTCGCTAAAACTTAAACTTAATATCCATTTGGCTCAATACAGCGGATTGGGTATGACTTATAGCGAAATGCTCAATTTTATTAGCGATGAGTCTAAGTTTCTTACAAGCACCAATGCAATGCTTCCCGCAAAAGTTTGGGGCGACAAATCTACCAAACTATATCCTTTGGATGAGTACGAAAATGGTCAATTCCTTTCTACTAATATTGTAGCCAGCATGACTTATACTTCGTACACTGGTTTGGGCAACGACCCGAGAGCAGCTATAATTTTTGGCGCAAATCCTGTTGGTGCTCTTCAAGGCGATTATCAAAACAATTCGCAGGGTACTGTTAGCAAAGTAAAACAAAGCCAAATTGTTAAAAATATTCCTTTGATTTCTGCTTGGGAAGTTTTGTTTAATATGGCTGAAATTTATGTAGAAAACGGCGATATGGACAAAGCAAAAGCTGCTTACGAAAACGCTGTAAAAGCAAGTCTTGAATACTGGGGCGTTTCTGACAACAGCATTCTTACTAACGATAAATATGCAAGTTGGGACGCTCTTGCCACCGACAAAGAACAAGCTCTCCGCTTGATTGGCTTGCAACGTTGGGTAGCATTTGCAATGACACAGCATGGCGAATCTTTCGTTACCCGCAACCGTACCAAATATCCCGTTCTTAGTAGCATAATTCCTTCTAATTCAACACGTAACACTCTTAAAAATGAATTTCCAGCAGGTAAATTTATTATTTCGTTTGCCGGTGCTGGAACATTTGCAGGTGCCATGCCCGCTTCTGCCGTTTATCCTCAGAGCGGAGTGCTCGACCGCAATATCAATGCTCCTGCGCAGAAAAGCAACGTTACTGTTAAAATTTTCTGGGATACTAAAGAAACTATTGTAGAATAACTTTAAAATTATGCAGAAAATGAAAAAACTCTATATTTTCCTTTTGGCAGCATTACCCTTGTTGTCGGGTTGCTCCAAAGACAGCGAAGATCATTCGTTTATAACCGATTACGCTTCTCTTTCGGTATCGGGTGATGACTTAATTTTCTTAAACTTAGGCGACGACTATGTTGAGCCGGGAATAAAAGCTGAAATTGCTGGTGGTGATGTAACTTCACAAATTGAAATTGACAACCCGTTTGTAAAAGGTGAACCCGGCAGATTTATCGTGAAGTATAGTATCACTAATGCCGATGGCTATTCAGCAAATGCTTCACGCACTATAGTTGTATTAGATCCATCAAATCCTGTTAAGCAAGGTTTTGTTACTATTCACAATACTCGCGATGGCTCTGCCGAAGAGTATGATGTTGATATCTTGTTTTGCAGTTTAGGTGATAATAATTATTACGTTAGCGACCTTCTCGGTGGTTTTTACGCTCAAGGTAGAGAATATGGCGATTCTTATGCTCTTCCTGGTGTAATCAATATCGCCGATGATGGTACAGTATCGCTTGTAAAATCTGAATCTTGTGCTTTCGGTGGTAGCGCTGACGATGTTGAAGGTGTTTACGATGTAACAAACGGTACATTCAAAATTTCTACCTCGTATTTGGGTATGGTGTTCAATATGAAAGTTAAATAATTTAAAACACAACGAAGATGAAAAATATTCTTAAATATTTCGCTGTAGCGGCTGTTGTATTTACCACCGCGTGCGACAAAGACCCCGATATTTGGCAAACCAACACCAAAGATATCAATGGAACATGGGAAGTTACCATTGTTCAAGACGACGAAACTCTTGTTTCTCATGAAGATGGCTGTCAGGTGTATATTTACAATACCAACGCCAATGACGATAACATTTGGATAGAAACCGACGAAGCTTTGCTGCCTTATAAGGTTAAGGCTAATTCAGTTCCTGCCAACCTTTCGTTTCAAGGCAACGATGTGGTAGAACTTCCTGATTATGGCGTAACTATCAAAGAAGTCCGCAATGGAATAGTTGTTAAAAAAGGCGTTCAGGTTCAACCTGAGTTTTTGCTTGGCGGTCCTGTTGTAGCCGACAGCATCTATTTTGAAGTATTATACCAAGACCAAGAAGACGGACAAGACTACATTCTCAAATATTCCGGCTACCGTCACACCGGTTGGGAATCGTATGTAGAATAATCCCAATCTAACCTTAGAATTATTTTCCCCCGCTGTAGAAATCTTTTTTCCAGCGGGGGATTTTTTTGGATTATATCTTTATGCCCACCATTGTCATATCGTCGATTAGCGGGCGGCCGTTGCGCCATTCGGTCATTGTTTTGTTGAGCAGTTTGCATTGCGTTTCGGTGGGACGGTAATAATTGGCGCGTATAAAGTCGATAAGGCTTTTGGTAGAAAACTTGCGTCCGATAATGTCATCAAGTTCTCTGTTGTGAGTGTTGACGCGTTCGCCGCCGGGCTGGTCGGTTATGCCATCCGAATAACAATAAATCATATCGCCTTTTTCGATTGGCTGAATAAAAGTGGTAAAATGTTCTTTTTCAACCACGTATCTACCCACAGGCATAGTGTCGCCTTTGAGTTTGAGCACCTCGCCACGGCGTACAAGAAAGGCGGTTTGGTTGGCTGTGGCGTAGCGCATTTGCATCGATTCGGTGTCGAAACTGCATATTGTCATATCCATGCCTTCGCCTATTGAGCCACCCGAACTTGATACAAGAGTATCTTTTACAAAAATGCGCATACGGTCGAGAATAGTTCCTGGATTGGCTGCATCGTTTTCGGTAACGCAAAATTCTTTGAGAGCCGAAATGCCAAGTATCGAAAGAAACGCACCCGGAATGCCGTGTCCTGTGCAGTCGGCAGTTACCAACACATTGTATCGTCCGCATTGAGCTGCGTAGTAAAAATCGCCGCTGAGTATATCGCGTGGCTGATAAAAAACAAAATTTTCGGGAAATAGCCTGTCGATTTCTTTTAGCGGAGTAAGAGCAGCCCGCTGAATACGTTCGGCGTAGGTAATGCTTCGGTATACTTTTTTGTTAACTTCCGAAAGTTGCTCGTTGGCGCGGTGTTTGGTTTTCAAAGCTTTGACGATAAAAAACACAAGCAACGTCGCAAGTATAAGTCCGCCCACAAGTGCTGTGGTTATGGTTTGCAACTTGGTTTTATCGGCTTCGAGACGGCTGTTTTCGGCTTGCTGAATCTTGCTCTCTTGTTCGGCTTTAAACTCGGCTATCACGTTCATAGTGCTGTCGTTGGTGAGCGAAATGCTGTATTCGTGCATTTTTTTGTAGTTTTCGATAGCGTTTTTATAGTCGCCAAGCTTTTCGTACGATTCCGATAGTTGATGGTAAAATTGCGTCTGCATTGTTACGCCTTCTTCCTCTTCTAAATAATGTTTTGATTCGAGCAATATTTTTACAGCCTCTTTGTCGCGGTTGCAAAACGATAAGTATCGGGCGTAATAAATTGATTTGTAAAGTTCCGAACTATAGATGCCGTTTTCGGTAAAATAATCGCCGATTTTTTTGATGTATAAATATGCGCTGTCGGCATATTTTTGATGGTTGGTTTGAAAGGCGTAGCTGATGTAAGTGGAGGCAAGTCCAAGGTAAGTGGCATATTTGATGTAAATATAGTAAGGGTCGGAGGTGGAGGCGGTATCAAAAATGCGCACTGCTTTGTTGTGGTATGATAATGCGTTTTGGTTGTTGCCAAGCTCGGTTTCGATAAAAGCCACGTTTTGATAGTCGAAAGCCAAATCGAGATAATTGCCCGAAAGCGAGTCGATACGCAAGGCTTGTAGATAATATTTGCGGGCATTTTGAGGAAAACCAAGGTCAACATTTACCGAACCTATTGATTGATAGGTGTAAGCAAGATTGGCAGTGTCGTGTAATTGGGTATAAATATCGAGAGCGAGATCGAAATAATAAAAAATGCTGTCCCCGTTGTTTAGGTCGTGGTAGCATTTGGCTATCAGAATGTAGTTTTTGGCAATTTCGGATTTGTCGCCTGTTTTAAGATTACAATCCAACGCTCTAAGGCTAAATCCGAGAGCCTCTTTTGATCTGTTTTGCATATACAACGATTTGCTAACTAAGTAAAAATTAGAAGCTCGGAGAATGTAATTATCTTTTTCGCCATGTTGGAGCGATAGCAACGCAAAATGCATTACAGAGTCGATGTTTTCAGAATTTTGTGCTATATTGTGGTAATACTCAGCCTTATCGACAGCATTGAAATCTTGCTTCGATTCTTGGGCAAAGGCTATGCGTGGCATAAGCGCAATTATCGTTATAAGTATGATTAATAGGCGTTGCATGGCACTTATTCTTGATACGCAAATATACAAATCTAATACCGAAATGTCAATAAAAACGCCGCATAAGTGAATTACTTGTGCGGCGAATGTATCTAAAATGTTTTAAAAGCTTATCTCATTTTGCCTGCTTTGAGAGTGTTTTTCAAGAGCGAGCAAATTGTCATAGGACCAACTCCGCCCGGTACGGGGGTGATGTACGAACATTTGGGTGCAACGTTTTCAAAATCAACATCGCCTTTGAGCCTGAAACCCGATTTGGTGTCGGCTGCGGGAACGCGTGTAGTGCCAACGTCGATTACTGCTGCTCCATCTTTTACCATGTCGGCGGTAACAAATCCGGGACGGCCGATTGCTGCTACCAAAATATCGGCTGTGCGGGCTATCTCTTTGAGGTTTTCGGTGCGGCTGTGGCATACTGTTACAGTGGCATCGATGCCTTTTTGACTCATAAGAATACTCAGCGGGCGACCTACAATATTGCTGCGTCCTATAATTACGCAGTGTTTGCCTGCGGTTTCTATTTTGTAACGTTTTATCAAGTCTACTATGCCCGAAGGTGTGGCAGATACAAAAGTATCCAATCCAGCCACCAAACGACCGAGGTTTACGGGATGAAATCCGTCCACATCTTTGTTGGGCGATATTGCTTCGATTATCTTCTGCTCGTTGATGTGCTTTGGCAACGGAAGTTGAACGATAAAACCGTCAACATCGGGGTCGTTGTTGAGTTTGTCAACAGTGTCGAGAATCTGCTGTTCGGTGGCATCATCTTCAAAACGTATCAGCGACGATTTGAATCCAACCTCCTCGCACGATTTTATTTTGTGGGCAACGTAAGTTTCGCTGCCTCCGTCGTGTCCTACAAGCACAGCAGCAAGATGCGGGGCTTTTTTGCCCTCGGCTATCATCTGCTTAACTTCTTGAGCTATTTCGGCTTTGATTTCTGCCGAAGTCTTTTTTCCGTCGATTAGTGTCATATTGTTAATGTGTTTTATCTGCGTCTGCCCATTCCTTGCATCATACCCATAAGACGGCGTCCGCCTCCGCCAGAGAGCATTTTCATCATTTTGCGAGTTTCTTCAAACTGTTTGAGAAGGCGGTTTACCACTGCCACGTCGGTGCCCGAACCGTCGGCAATGCGGCGGCGGCGCGAACCGTTGATAACATCTGGATGTTCGCGTTCAAACGGGGTCATCGATTTGATAATAGCCTCAATCTCTTTGAAAGCGTCGTCGCTGATGTCTAAGTTTTTGATAGCCTTGCCCACGCCCGGAATCATCGAAGCTAAGTCTTTGAGGCTACCCATCTTTTTGATTTGCTGTATCTGGTCGAGAAAATCGTTGAAGTTAAACTGGTCTTTGCGGATTTTAGCTTGCAGTTTGGCTGCCTCTTCGGCATCGTATTGCTGCTGAAGACGTTCTGCCAACGAAACGATGTCGCCCATGCCCAAGATTCTGTCCGCCATACGGGCAGGGTAGAAAATGTCGAGAGCGTCTATTTTCTCGCCCGAGGATACAAACTTGATAGGCTTGTCTACTGTGTAGCGAATCGAAAGAGCAGCACCACCACGGGTATCACCGTCTAATTTTGTGAGCACCACGCCGTCGAAATTGAGGCGGTCGTTGAATGCTTTGGCGGTGTTTACTGCGTCCTGACCTGTCATCGAGTCAACCACAAAAAGTATTTCGGTGGGTTTTGTTTCGTTTTTGATGTTGGTGATTTCGGTCATCATCTCCTCGTCGACTGCAAGACGTCCGGCGGTGTCGATGATTACCACATCGTTGCCGTTTTGCTTAGCTTGTTTAATAGCTTCGCGGGCAATTTTTACGGGGTTCTTTTCACCATCTTCGGTGTAAACCGGCACGTCGATTTGGGCGGCAAGCACTTTCAGCTGGTCGATAGCCGCAGGACGGTAAACGTCGCCTGCAACGAGCAACGGTTTTTTGCCTTTTTTGCTCTTTACAAAGTTGGCAAATTTACCCGAGAAAGTTGTTTTACCAGAACCTTGCAGACCGGCGATAAGGATAATAGCGGGGTCGGCTTTGAGGTTAACTTCGGTTTCGGTAGTACCCATAAGGGTGATAAGTTCGTCGTGAACGATCTTGATCATCAACTGAGTAGGGTTCAACTGACCCTGAACTTCAGATCCGAGGGCTTTTTCTTTTACCTTGTTGGTAAAGTCTTTAACAATGTTGTAGTTAACGTCGGCGTCGAGCAGGGCGCGGCGTACATCTTTGAGCGCATCAACAACGTTGATTTCGGTAAGTTTGCCGTCGCCTTTTATCTTTTTAAACGACTGTTCAAGTTTTTCGGATAGGCTTTCAAACATTTATAATATTCTATTAAGTTGTAATTCAATAAATTAGGGTAGGCAAAATTGAGCCTACAATTTTTGCAAATTTAGAAATAAAAATGAATACAACAAATTTTTTTTGAGGTATAACATTTAGTGTTTGAATGTGTATCCAAAATTAATCATATAGCAATTGTGACGTGAGCCGTTAATAATCTTTGTAATACCGAGTTCGTAGGCAGTGCCAACATAAAATTGACGAATATTTAAGCCAACGCCCGCATTTAGTCCCCAATCAAATCGGTCAACGTAATCGAATGTTTTGTCTTCAAAAGTGCGGTATTCCGGCTTTTGGGTTAATGGGTCGAAAGAAAAACCTTCTTCTTTTGTTTTTCCGCCTACACCGTAAGAAAAATAAGGACCTGTTTGGAGTTCTAAACTCATATTTGAATTGAGCGACCAACTGAAAACAGCAAGGATAGGAGTTTCTAAATAATTAAATTTAATATTATCGTCGTTATCGTCTTTGAATCCTTTCATTGAGAAATAGACACCTGGACGTAAACTAAATGCATCAGTAAATGCGAAATCAACAGTTGCACCAATATTGAAGCCTGTTTTCCATTTACACGAAACATTTGTGCCAATTAAAGTTGAATAGTTATCTCCAACGCGCACAGCATAAGAAATAAAACTTTTGGTGTTTTCTTGTGCAAAACAAGAGTTTAATACAGCGAATAGTATCGCAATTGGTAATAAGATTTTTTTCATTGTGATGGTATATTTAACGGTTTTTCCAATAATCTAATAGTTCATCAATATTGTTCTTGTCATAGGTAGATGGAGCGTTTTTTTTCAGTTCGTTTTTAAAATCGTTCCAAGTGCGAGAATTATAGACATATTGATTAATATCTTCGATTTTATAGTTGCTTACTTTGTCATGGGTAGAATTGTCAGCATCTATTAAGTCTTTTATAAGGCATTCCTTATCATAATAAGCACTATAGTATTTGTCTTTTGATAAATACCATTCAACACCTGTGCGCCACGCAGTATGAAGTGGGGTTTCAAAAGATGTAATATAATTATTGATATAGTCTTCTAACATTAATCCAGCAAAAGCATTAATTGCCTCACCATATCGTTTGCTATGTGTATAATCAGGGTCATTGAATCTTACCCCTTTATAATTGTTTAGGAAAGTAAGTATATTATGACCGAATCTACTATCGGTAGAGAAGTGTATGCTCTTTCTTGTTTTATAAGTATTATTTATACTATTTTGCTTATGAAAAAATTCATATCCTGCGACGTGTGTGATGGCTCCTGCTTTTTTATCATTATTATTAATATAGAAGTCATTGCATGATGTGGCTTTTCCTCCATAAGATTCGATTATTTCATCGTCATATAATCGACATACCTTGTAATCGTCATTTTCGAAGAATACATGAAAGTGTACTTTGTTAGAGTAGTGTTTGCCAGACCAAAAACTGCCATCTTCTTTTGTATAACAATTATATCTATGTGTGCTAAAATTAACATGGACACGAGCGTTGGGAACAGGTGTTGTGCCACGAACGTCATCTACATACTCAACTTTGCCTTTGGGATGGTATCTTTTGCTAAGCGATTTTGGAACGTAGTCTTCTTCAGAATAGTTTCCAGTGAGTTTCAGCGATTCTAATTCTAATTGATCCCATATAGTTCTAAGTGTAGCTTTTTTCTTAAGGGTATAATTGTCATTATCAACATCAAGAGGGAAATAGAGACTGTCAATGATAATGTGTTCTATGTTTGGTAACATATATTCTTTCGGAACTACAGAGTATTGGTATGTCGGTTGTCCTAATGGACATTCTGGGTCTCGGTATATTCCATTAAAACCTTCAAAGTCGTATGTTAATGGAAAAGGAACAACATTTAAGATTCCATCGTCTTGAAGTATGATTAATTCTTGGTTTGTTTTTGGAATAAATTTGATATACAGATGGGTAGGTGTTATTTGTTCTTTTACTAATCCAGCTTTGGTTATGGAGTTAGGCTCTTTTTGGATGAGTTGGTCGTATGCTTTACGCATATTTGTAACAGAGTAAGGGTCTTCTATCTTGTTACCCCAATGAGAAATAACCGATACCATTTTTGTTGTGTCAATGATTTTGTTAATCTCTACCGTTTCTTGTAGCGGTTCGCTACATGCAGCAAACAATAGTGCCGCTGTTGTAGCATAAAGTAATTGTCTTTTCATTGAATTGAATTTAAAATTTAAATTAATGATCTTAAATTGTTATAATTTAAGTGTTTATCTATGGATTGAATTTCTTGTACTTCTATTAGAAGTTCCTGTGTGAGAGTTATTATGATGGTTACTTTGATTGTTGTTTGATGAGCGGGCATTGTGGCTCGAACCAGAATGAGCAGATGTGCCTTTGTTGCTCTTTCCGTTGCTCTGTCGATTATTATTATAATAATCGTCTAATGTACGTGTAGGTTCTTGATTGTAAGGAAATTTGTGGCCTTGTGGCATGGAATATCCATCCCCATTGTCGTGGTTATCTATTGTTGAACAATAGCGATTGGCGTTTTGTGCAGATAGATTCGTAATTGTTCCTGCCGCAATTATTAATACCGTTGTAATAAAAAATCTTTTCATTGCTGTATTTTTTTAGTTTATGTGCTGCAAAAATAAATATGCAAAAAATTAAATGCAAATACTTGTTCCCTTTACAATCCTCGTAAATGTCTAATATATAATCAATTCCCAAAAGGGAGCAACTTTTGGGGAACAAAAAAGCAAGTGAAGAATGTAGTTTTTTAGAAAAAAAAATGATATTTTTGCCGAGAAAAGCTAAAAAAAGAGAATACGAGTATGAAAACATTAAAACTTTTTTTCGTTATAGCCTTATTTATTCTTGTAGCTTGTACTCACAAAAGTGATGTTTGCAAGCAACTCGAGAAAGTAGATTCGTTGCTGTGTTGCAATATGGTAGATTCTGCGGTATGTATTTTTAATTCGATTGAACCATTAACCGAATCAGATTCGGCTTATTATTTTGTGTTAAAAGGCGAAGTTGATTATAGGCTACGCATTGTTACCGATTCTTTGGCTTTGAATTATAGTATACGTTATTACACAAAACATACTAATAATCGGGAACTTGCATTAGCATATTATTATAAAGCGATGATTTCGGTGATTGCACACTCTTGGACTAACAAGGATTTTTTATTTTTGAAACAAGCTGAAAACTATGCTGAGCCAACTACAGATAATAAATTAAAAAATAAGA
>JAFPYT010000368.1 GCA_017394445.1 Bacteroidales bacterium
AGGTGCAAAAACCTTAAAGGACTTGGCATCAAAGATTGATACTACTAAGATGAAAGCACCGTCATTTATGATGGTTGTCACGGGTATTGGACAATATGCCTATCGTCGCCCGGATGGTGTTTGTGTAGTGCCAATTGGGTGCTTAAAACCCTAAAAAATCATCCTAATCACGTCAAATCGTTGGCAAAAATGTGCGCAAAAAGTTGCGCGATAAGGTACTGTAATTAACTGATATATAGAGACTTATCTATTGGAAAAAAAGTTGCATCATTTTGTGTAAAAAAGTGTCCCCAAATTGTCCCAAATAGGGGTAAAAATGATATTAAACCGATTTGTTAAACTGTTGAAACATAGTAAGTTACGAAAACGGATATTAGGTGGTGTCTGTCGTGGGTTCGAGCCCCACACTCCACCCGAAAACAGCGGAAATACCTTTCGGTATCACCGCTGTTTTTTTTCTCATTTTTGTTGTATAAACAAGCATTTAAAGCTTACTTTTGCGACAAAAATCCGCCATCTTTCCAAACAGAATTATGCTAAACTGCGGAACAAATCATCGCCAAATTGCCGAACATAATTGCGCCAAATTACCGAATGAATTTGCGCCAAATTACCGATTAAAAATAAAAAAAATCGCTCTTACTCTTGCATATATCAAGAAGAAGCAGTATCTTTGCACTCGATTTTAAAACATTCAAAAATGGCATACAAAAAACGTATCGCAGATGAGCTGTTGAAAGAGTGGATAGAGTCCACTGGTTGCGTGTTGGTAGAAGGCTCTAAATGGTGTGGTAAAACCACCACTTCGGAGCAAGTTGCCAATAGTATTGTGTATATGGCCGACTCAAAAGAGGGAGCGCGTAATGTGCAATTGGCAAAGAACTCACCATCGTATTTGCTGACGGGAGAAACACCTCGGTTGATTGACGAGTGGCAAGTTGTACCAACTTTATGGGATGCCATACGCGGTGAGGTGGATCATCGACGTGCTCCGGGTCAGTTTATCATTACCGGTTCTGCAGTGCCTGTTAATAGAGACCAGATAGTGCATTCCGGCACAGGAAGGATCTATCCATTGCTGATGCGACCGATGACATTGTGGGAATCAGAAGACTCAACGGGCGAGTTGAGTTTAGCCTCGCTCTTTGATCAACCGGAACAGTTGTTGTCAGAATCGAAAATCGACATTGAGAAGTTAGCATACTTGGTCTGCCGTGGAGGATGGCCGTTTGCGTTGACGGTTAAGACAGAGAGAGCCGCACTAAACCAAGCTAAGGCGTACTATTCGGGTGTTGTTGGTGTAGGAGATGGTGCAAATTCTGATATATCTCGTGCCGACGGAGTTCGTCGCGACCCCGAACGTGTGAAGCGACTGATGCGTAGTCTTAGTCGCAATTTAGGCTCTCAGGCATCTATCGCAACTATATATCAAGACATTAAGGTCAATGAGGAAGATACGTTGAGTGACGACATTATTGACCAATATATAAAGGCATTGCGGAAAATTTTCGTAGTCGAAGATATGCGCGCATGGAATCCGAACCTTCGGAGCAAGACGGCAATTCGTACGGCAGATACACGCTATTTTGTTGATCCGAGTATTGCTGCCGCTGCTTTGGGATTAGGTCCGAAAGATTTGATTAACGACCTAGAGACTTTTGGACTGTTTTTTGAGACTATGGCTGTGCGTGACTTACGCGTTTATGGCGATGCTCTTGGTGGTACCATTTATCATTATCGTGATAAGAATAACTTGGAATGCGATGCCGTGTTGCATCTGGAAAACGGGAATTATGGTTTGATAGAAATAAAGTTGGGCGGCGAGGATGATATTGAGAAAGGTGCAACTGTACTCAAGCAATTAGCCGAAAAGATCGATACGACCCGAATGAAGAATCCCTCGTTTATGATGGTACTCGTCGGACTCGGCAGATACGCATACCGCAGAGAAGATGGTGTTTATGTAGTGCCTATCGGGTGCTTAAAACCATAATTTTATAAATGCGAAACACCACTTTTTGATTCGACCAATTTTTTATAATATTTATATTATACAAGCAAATTTTGAGACCAAAAATCTCGTCAAATTCTCGTCAATAAGTGCCAAAAATGGCCTAAAATGATAATAAACTGTGTTCATGAACCGTTCTTAATCAACGAGTTACAAATTCGGCTAAAAGGTTCACAGTGGTCGTAGGTTCTCCGCCGCTACGCTCTGTCGATCTGCTCACTTTGTTCGCCGTGCGAGCCACACACTCCACCCCAACAAGAGACGCAGCATAGAACATCGTATCGTATATTGACACTAAAAAATCAAGTATAACATGATAGACCAAATTATTGATTACAACCGCTCATTTGTAGAGAAGAAAGGTTATGAGCCGTTTATTACGGACAAGTATCCCGACAAGAAACTGGCTGTTTTGACATGTATGGACACGCGTCTGACGGAACTCTTACCCGCAGCACTCGGACTGAAGAATGGTGATGCTAAAATTATCAAAAACGCCGGAGGACTTATTCTATCACCATTTGACTCAGCAATGCGCAGCCTGATTGTGGCAATTTACGAACTCGGCGTACAAGAGATTATGGTGGTTGCTCACTCCCAATGCGGCGCATGCCACATGAGTTATAGTCATTTCCACCACGTAATGAAAGCCCGTGGCATCAAGGACGAGACACTGGAAGTCATCCGCGAATGCGGTATTGACCTCAATCATTGGCTCGAAGGCTTCCGCGACACAGAGACATCTGTCCGCAAGACAGTCAAAACAATCCAAACTCACCCACTGATACCGAAAGACATCATCGTACGTGGCTTTATCATCGACTCAGTAACCGGTGCATTGGAAGAAATAAGATTAAAAGTATAGTA
>JAFPYT010000369.1 GCA_017394445.1 Bacteroidales bacterium
CGCCGAACAGAACGGAAGTCTCACGTTCGTGCCAGTTGCAGAAGCGCGACGGCTCTTCGGCAGCAACAATCAGTATCTTTTTGGCTTTGCCGGTTTTCAGGAAAGCGTCGGCGATGTCGAGCGAATAGATCAAGCCGGCGCAGGCTCCGTTCAGGTCGAAGCAGGGGCAGCAAAGGCCCAGAGGCGCCAAGATGATGCTACCAAGCGATGGCGAAACATAGCTGTTGGCAACGTTCGAACAAATAAGATAGTCGATTTCAGAGGGTTCCAGTCCTGACGATTCGATTGCGTTTAGGGCTGCGGTGATGGCCAACTCGCCAAGCGTCTCAGTGCTTAGCAAATGACGAGTGCGGATTCCGGTTCGTGATGTAATCCAACTGTCGCTGGTGTCGAGAAATCCGGTGAGCATATCGTTGGTTACAACTTTTTCGGGAAGTGCGCTACCTGTTCCAATTATTTTCATATTAATGTATTCTTTAATATTATCTGTTTGCACAGATTTTGTGTTTACTTTAGTTAATCTGTATTCAGATTTTAGTTTTTTACGGCTGCAAAATAAGATAAATTTCCAAAAATATTTTTGTTAAAAACGATATTTGAGGCAATATCTTATGCAAAAGTGCGTTTTTTTTGGTGAAATTTTGCTTTTTTTGGTGAATAACGTGAAATCTTTTTAACATTATGGCGAAAAACATAGTTAAAATTCCAAAATTTCTTTGCGAGATGAAGAGTATCTGGCTTTTTCTCGCAACGATGCTGATCGTCACTTTGCTCTTCGTTGTTTTCTATCAGCCTGCTTCGTATATGCGTGAAACAGAGCCTGTGTCGAAATTAAACATATACATATTCACTGTGATTATGGTCTCGTCGGGTGCCGGAATGTTTGTCATCAGCCGTATGCTGTTGTATTACATACAGCGGAAACATAGTATGGAATTTTTCCATTATATTATATGGTTGGCTGTGGAACTGATAGTTATATCTGTTCTGCTGACGGTGATTGCGTTTTTTCTGGGCAACGAATCCAATTTGATATTCTCCGATATGTTGTGGCACGTGTCGCTCGATTTTCTTTCCGTCATAGCGGTGCCGTATATTATTTCCGTGCTTATTTTTTATCTCGACGACCGTCGTCTTCAGGTTCGAAGCCTACGCAAATTGGTTGATACCACTGCTGCACAGTTGTCCTCTGAAAGTGAGAATATTAACTTCTATGATAGGGGAGGTAAGTTGTCTTTTTCGACGCGACGCTCCAATGTCCTTTATATAGAGGCGGCCGACAACTATAGTAATATCCACTATATCAATGAAGGTAAGGAAGATACGTTTATTCTTCACAATTCTCTCAAGCAGCTTGACGATCCGGAAAAATATAAAGGTCTTCTGCGTTGTCATAGGGGATATATGGTTAATATTGAGAATGTTAAACTTTTGCGTAAAGATAAGGAGGGTCTTGTGTTGGAGTTGGCTCAAGGGGCCAAGTCCATTCCCGTTTCGCGAACTTACAACCATAGCGTGGTGCAGTTCTTCGCCGGCGACGAGGTCTGAAAGCGGCGTCCTTTTTTTTCGGCAAAGCTATGTAATAAAAACCTGTTTGTAGCGTTTTTGTGTATATTTTTTATATAGTAACTTCTATATTAATTTTGAATGGCGAATTTTGCGAATGGCGTGAACTATATTGTTGATAATGAGTGTCTATTTTGCAAACAAAACGTGAATAAAACGAATCTTATAGATAATCTTCAAATAAAAAAATAACCATAAAGTATTGATATTGTGAAAAAAAGTTTATTGTTTATTATCTTGATTTTTGGAATCGCCATCCAGGGTGCTTTCGCCCAGAAAGAACAGGATGCCGATACGCTTTTGTGGAACGGCAAGCGATATACCGTGTCGGTCGATCGCAATGTCCCTTCAGTGGTAATGTCTTACTTTCAACGTGTTGGCGCCGATGCTCCGTTCCAGTCGTGGAGCTTGAATAACAGTCGCGGACATATCGCCCAGTTGGAATTGATTAATAATGGGATAAGTGTAAATACCATCGAGGCTAAACGTTTCAAAACACGAACGGGAAATCTTTGGACGGAAACGGGCATCGACACAATCGTCTCGCCTGACTACTTTCAAATCAGCCCTTTAACGAATGAGCAGCCTTTGGGTGAGTCGGCGGTAGTGGCCGACTGGTATTCTGGAATTTTGGAACTGAGGCTGTTGGGCAAAGACAAAAAGGAACAAAAGAGCGACGAAGCACGTGGGACGCGCTACTTGAATGTCGTTAATGGGCAAGTGGTTGACAATGTTTTCATTTCGGACAAGATAATGGCCGAATATCAGTCGGGCCGGGCGAAGCTGGGAAACGACCAAGCTAAGGTATATTATATGAACGAGCGCTTCAAGGAGTTCTATATGCATTGCGCAGCGGACCGCGAGGCGGTGACCTACAATGGACACAAAGGGCTTTTAAAGCAGACAGCCAACGGCTTAACCCTTGTGATGGAGTTCTTTGGCAACGACCCTTTGAAATGTAGAACCAAC
>JAFPYT010000030.1 GCA_017394445.1 Bacteroidales bacterium
ACAAGTACGATGGAATGGCATACACGCCGCTCACCCGTCTGGCTCAAGAGGAAGCCAACAAGGGCGAACTGCCGCCGTATGAGGGCAAGGCACCCGACCTTTCGCAGTACGACACGGTGTTCATTGGCGGGCCTGTTTGGTGGGGAACCTATCCGCAGGTAATGTTCACGCTGTTCAAAGACATCAACCTTGACGGCAAAACCGTCTATCCGTTCACCACACACGAGGGCAGCGGCCTGGCAAGTTGCGTGAGCGACGTGAAAAAAGCATTTCCGAAAGCCAACGTGAAAAATGGCTTCTCGATTTACGGACACGAAGTCCGCACCGAAAAGGCGAAGGTTGAAAAATGGCTAAAATCGATTGGGTATTAATGGGTTACACGAACCCTGACGAGCAGAAGGAATAAAAATGAATAATGACGAGCAATTCACAGGAAAAACATACGTCGGCAGCGACGAACTGTATGCCGACGTGCAGCGCTGTATGGCATTGGTGGCCGAAATGAATACTGGCTACAAGACCGAAGCCGAGGTGCGCGGCTATCTGCGACAAATCACAGGCTCGGATATTGACGAGAGCGTGCGCGTTTTTCCACCGTTCAACATCAATTATGGCAAGTCAACTACCTTTGGCAAAGGCAGTTTCATGAATTTCGGCTGCACGTTTCTTGCGCTTGGCGGCATCACCATCGGCGAGGGCGTTTTCATTGCGCCGCATTGCGTTCTGGCCACCGAGTATCATCCTGAAGACCCCGAAACGCGCCACACTCTGCTCACCAAGCCGATTGTTGTGAAAAAGAACGCCTGGATTGGTGCAAGCGCAACCATTCTGGCAGGCGTAACCATCGGCGAGAATGCCATTGTGGCGGCAGGTGCGGTTGTCACCAAAGACGTGCCCGACAATGCCGTTGTGGGCGGCGTGCCTGCAAAAGTGATTAAAATGATCAAATGAGCACTTTTCTTGGCTGCTACAGACAAAATTGATATCAGCCAAATAGTTCTTCCATTGTCACAACATCTTTCACTTGTCCACTGTATTTGCCTTGTGTGATACCAAAAGGGGTAATCATTGTCAGCAAAAGCCCGAAGCGTGTGCCAGTTTCGGTTTTGAAGTTTGAAAGGCGTATGCGGAGTTTCATGTCTTCGTCTTTTGAAATTGAATATGGCGCATCGCAAAATTTTATCTCACAGATGTTTATCATACGGTCGGCTCGTTCGATGGCAAGGTCTATTTGCGATTTCGGTTCAGTGATAGTGCTACGCCACGAGTAATATTCAGTACGAATGCGGTCAATGCCCAACGCCTTTTTAATCTGAGGGATGTGCAAAAAGCATATTCTCTCAAAAGCAAGACCTGCCCAAGCGTTTACTGCAGGAGTATTGATGGAGTTTTGCCAAAAATTTTCGTCGGTAGTTTCTTTGCGGCAAAATCTGAAATGAAACATCGTAAACATATCTATTATCTGATAGATGTGCTGATTTTCACGGATTTTTTTCCCACGAGTGCGAAAATGGCGAATAAAATCACAATTTTCCAAATCTCTGAGTATCAATGTCAATTGTGAGCCAGAAGTAATTCTTGTTTTTTCGACAATTTCATCGCGCGACATGCCGTATACAGATGAAGCCAAAGTCTCAATCACTTGTATATACGGCTCTGCTTTTTTGAAAAGCGATTTGATCAGTCTTTCAAATTCATTATTAAGATGTGCATCTCGACCAAAGAACAATGCATCAATATTTTGTGCGACACTTTTGCTGTTGTTCAATAGACTGAGGTAGTAGGGAACACCGCCCGTTGCCATATATAACTGACAAATATCAAAACGTCCGTAGTCGAACCCATTTTCATTTAGATACAGTTCCGTTTCGCCAAGTGTGAAAGGACGCAGATACATCTCATGTGTTATTCGATTGTGCAGACCACCATGGTTGTCAATTATGTTTTTTATAATCCATGAAGTTGCAGAACCACAAATGATTAGCATGACATTACTATGATCAGAGCACCACGTATTCCAAAAATGGTCTAATGCCCCTGTAAAACCTGATTTCGGAGTATCAAGACACGGAATTTCATCAATAAAAATAATGCAACGGCGATTCTTATCCATTTTGGATTCGAGTAAATGTTGCAATGTCATAAACGCTTCTTGCCAATTAACCGGAATTTTTGCATTAGAAAGACTAGCATTGATAAGTCCTTCGCGGAAATTACTGAGTTGCACTGACATAGGCGCCCCTATTGTTCCCGACATGTAAAAATCAAACTTGGAGTTGAAATATTGTTTTACAAGGAATGTTTTGCCTACACGTCGCCGTCCATAAAGAGCCACAAACTCGGCTTTACCCGATTTCATAAAACGGCTAAGTGCCTTGCGCTCTGTATCTCTGCCGATAATTTTTTCCATATCTTTTTGCTTTGGTTTTATGTTGCAAATATATGTATAATCCGCCAAACTCGCAAATTTTTATTTAGTTTGGTGAATTATCACATTATAATCCGCCAAACTCGCAAATTGTTATTGAATTTGGCGATTTATAATACCATAACGCCCCAACATTTTGGAGTAACCAATATATTTCGCCCTAAACATTTTTTGGGAACCAAAAAGGTGACTGTCTTATATAGAATCCCCATCCGAAATATTGGTAAATTTTCCCGAATTATGTTTCCCGTGCGAATGGGAATTAAATGGTACTTTTGCGTATAAGTAAATGATATTTAAACCAATCCACTGAAGTGGTTAATTCTTATTCGATATGATATTAGACAAAATCAACTCGCCTGCCGACGTAAAAAAACTGTCGATCAATGAAATGAATAGTCTTGCGGACGAAATACGCGAGGCATTGTTCAACCGTCTGACTAAAATCGGCGGACACTTCGGCCCTAACTTCGGCTTTGTCGAGGCAACCATCGCTATGCACTATGTGTTCAACTCGCCAACGGACAAGTTCGTTTTCGACGATTCGCACCAAAGATACACCCACAAAATCCTTACGGGACGTAAGGCAGCATACATCGACGACACAAG
>JAFPYT010000031.1 GCA_017394445.1 Bacteroidales bacterium
ATCGAGAAAGTGCGCGGCAAAGGCCTCCTCAACGCCATCATCATCAAGCCCCACAACGGCAAAGAAGCATGGGACGTCTGCCTCAAGATGCGCGACCTCGGTGTCCTCGCCAAACCCACCCACCAGCACATCATCCGCTTCGCTCCCCCGCTGGTCATCACCGAGCAGCAACTCCGCGAAGCCATGGAACTCATCAAGCAAGCCATCAAGAGTTTCGAATAATTCGAACAAAACACTCTATCCATCAGCAGGGAAGACCAACAACGGCCTTCCCTGCTGTTTTTTTTCGGCCATTTTAGGACAAATATTTTCCCCCAACAGACAGCCCTTGCAAAAACATTTTTTACTTAAAAGGCATAAAATACGTACTTTTGCATTTTGTTTAGATAGGCATTTTTCGACTTCATCAATCAAAATGACATTACCTCGACACACATATTTTTACTTCGCATTGGCATTGATTGCATCAATGCTGCTCTGCTCGTGCCGCTCCACCGAAAACTACGCCTATATAAGCGACGCACAGCGCGACGAAGCCACCGACATACTCACCAACTACAGCGCGCTTGCAATGCCTGGCGACGAACTGGAGATAAATATCGTGAGCCTGTCGCCCGAAAGCCTGTACCAGTTCTACGAACGCATCAACGCAGGCAACCCAAACGACCATGAGGCTGTAAAACTGCGCCAATCTTATTTGGTTTCTCCCAAAGGCGAGATTGAACTGCCACTGATAGGCAAAATGGTTGTGGCGGGCAGACCTCTCGACACCATTGCCACAGACATCACCACACTGCTTCGCACAAACAACTATGTGAAAGACCCCGTTGTTAGCGTAACACGAGCCAACTTCCGAGTAACCGTTACCGGAGAGGTGGCAAATCCAAGCATGCTGCACATAGAAGGCAACCGTCTGACAATATTCGAGGCGCTGGCACAAACAGGCGACATAACCATATATGGGCAGCGTAACAACGTGAAAGTGATGCGCGAAGAAAACGGAGAACAAGTCATAGGCGAGATAGACCTGACAACAAAGGAAGTATTAGACTCTCCCTATTACTATCTACAACAAAACGACATAGTATATGTAGAGCCTAACGGCCAAAAGAAACGCACGGCAACCACAGACCCCAATATTTCGAGTTATATATCTATGGGATTGTCAGTTATAAGAATGATAAGCACCGTGTTCATAAACGACGCATACATCAAATATTATCAGAAATAGAAAAATAAATTGCAGATAAAGAAATAATTGCTATCTTTGCAGTCTCAAAACAATAAAAATTATTCAAACAATATAGTCATGACAAAAGCAGAAATCGTATCGCAGATTCACCAGAAAACTGGTATCGACAAAACCGCAGCCCTCTACATTGTTGAGGAGATGATGACCACCATCAAGAACGCCATGGCCAACGGTGAGAACGTATATCTCCGTGGTTTTGGTACTTTCGAGATTGTGCGCCGCGCCGAGAAAACCGGTCGCAACATCACCAAGAACACTCCTATCGTGATTCCCGCACACAACATCCCGAAATTCAAACCCTGCAAAGAATTCAAAGACGAGGTCAAAGCCGGCAAGAAAGCCTAACAACGACCTGAAAACAAAAAGAAAGCCCTTTGGAGTAATCCAGAGGGCTTTCTTTATATAAAGAAATTGTATTTCAAGTCGTTCAACACTATCAGAGTTATTTTTCGGAAAAACGTTCATCATATTCACCCCAAAGTAAACATCAGAACGTGATTCCACATATTGTTTACAACAACTGACACACGAACAAAAGAAACACAATAAAAACATAATGCGTTGAAAAATTGCCCGATATAAATATTGCAGAATGTGATTGTCAAAAAAATTTTGTCGGAATGAAAAAAAAACGTACTTTTGCACCGCTTTTCGAGAGAAAAAAGCCTGTCCAATGGTGTAATGGTAGCACATCTGACTCTGGATCAGCCAGTCTAGGTTCGAGTCCTGGTTGGACAACAAACGACAATTGATTTTCAATCGGTTGTCGTTTTTTTTGCACATTATCGACACTTCCCCTCGTTGGAAATTGTAAAAAAGCAGAGGCAAAGTCATTCTTTTGCCTCTGCTTTTTTATTTACCTCTATTGTTTTATCAATCCTACACCGCACGAGCGGCTGCGACGGCCGTCGAGAAGGCTATCTGGAGGTTGTAGCCGCCTGTGTCGGCATCAAGGTCTAACACTTCGCCAGCGAAATGCAACCCATGCAC
>JAFPYT010000370.1 GCA_017394445.1 Bacteroidales bacterium
AAATACGAACTCCGCAAGGTATATGTAATTGGTGTTCTGAATTTTATCATCGACGACAATCCCGACCATACCGAGGTAGTAACCCACGCGAAACTCCGTTACGACGAATACGAAAACGAACTTTACAGCGACAAGTTGGAGTTTATCAACATCGAGATGCCCAAGTTTCAAAAGAGCGAGGACGAACTCGAAAATATGCTCGATAAATGGTTTTATGCAATGAAAAACCTCTACCACCTTGCCGACCGTCCCAAAGCATTGCGCGAGGCGATTTTCAAACGCCTGTTCAACCTTGCTGAAATTTCAAAATACAAGCCCAACGAGTTACTTGCCTACCGTGATAGTTTGAAGGATTACCGTGATTATTACAATACGATAGATTTTGCGGAGATTAAAGGCAGGAAAGAAGGACGAGAAGAAGGCGCACAATCCAAGGCATACGAAATTGCACGCTCTCTGAAAGCACTTGGTAAGATGACTATTGCAGAGATAGCATCCGCTACGGGGCTGTCTGACGACGAAATTGAAAAAATATCATAATAACAAAACAGCCGCAATTATCTACTGCGGCTGTTGTTTTTTATTGATTATTCGCTAATTACTCTTCGCCTTCGTAAGAATATTCCCGGTAACCTTCTTCAAATTCTTCGCCGGTCCATTTAAAGAGTCGCTCGTCTTCTGAGAGGGAGAAGAAAATGCCGTCGGGGTCAAAGTCCATATTACCATCGCCTTTTGCCCAGCGCATATAGTCGGAGAAACTGTTTGGGAAAATTGGCTCTACTTCCGTGAGTTTTCCGTCGCTAAAATGCCAATATTTAACGTTTTCGGTAGTGTATTGCCAATCGGGGTTGTCGAAGATAGCATACGCCACAAGGCAGCCTTTTGCGTCGCTGTAAGTGCGGAATTCAACCGTAGACACATCGCCCTCAAAATAAATGCTGAATCCTGTGTCGTCGATTTTGCCGCCTGTAACCTTTCCGTATTTGCTAAGGTCGAGATTTGCCGTCTTTAATGCGTTAAGAGTCAATGCATTAAGTTTGCCATTTTGGAGTATGTCGCGCTTGTAATCAAATTTCAGAGGTTCAAAATATACTCTGATACCTGTAATTTTGGCGTTTGGGTCGGGGGCAGAAAACTCAATGTAGGTGTCGCCGGCAAATTCAGTATGACTAAGTTGCTGTGTAATAACATACTTGCCGTCTTTGTTGCCTTGGGTGATGTTTTTGTCCTTCATCTTGTTGCCCTTCTTGTAGTTGAGAACGTCTTTGATGGGCATACCTATCGTTACGGGGTAGCGTAGAGGGCGTTCGTGGTAGATGAAATATGGTGAGCCCGCCTCAATGTTGTCTTCCTGAGAGATAGCCACATTTGGGTCAACGATAGAATAGCCCACAACGTGCTTGTTTTTGATGTCGAGTTTAGCAAGTGTCTTGCCCGAAGAATTTTTTACCACTCCCGATTTTGCAATCTCCGAATCAAGGTCGTCGATCGCAGAGTTGATGCGGATTGGATTTTGTTTCATCGGATTAAAATCGCCGTTTGACATATCCACAATGTAAGGCTCGTAGAAAGGTTGAGCGGGGCGGAACTCGCTGCCTTTCCATTCGTATTTGGCGAGCCATCGTGCGGGAAGTTCGGCAGAGAATGAGAAAGCGTCGATTTTATAATCGTTAAAATTGGGATAATCTTCGTTTGCAAGTAGTTCAAACCCTTCGGGAAACACCTTGTCGATGTCAGCCTTTGAGATTTTGCCATCGGAATAGTTGTAGGCGCGGATGTTGTTGTGTTCGTAGATGTTGGCGGGAACCATCACTACCATCCACGATTTATCTGGCATTGGGAAACAGCCCAATTTTGCACCCATAATTATTTCCTCACCGCCTTCTTCGCTATGATAGATACAAGAGAACTCGTATGTGGTTTTGGATGTGGACTTTCCGTTGGGGTTTTCAAATCTTGGCTCACGATTAAATTCATCGATGCGCTCTTTCAGTTGTTTGTCGAAGGCGAGCAAAGCCTCCCACACCTTTGTGGAAATTGTATCCGCAGGTTCTGATTCTGTTGTTGTAGAGACGCGATTAATCGCGTCTCTACCATTGGTGGTGTCGGTTGACGTGCCGCTGTTTTGATTCTGTTGTCCGCCGCACGATGCCAACAGCGCAAGGGCGGGGATGATTAGGAGTTGTTTTTTCATAATTTGATTGTTGATTTATTCGTTAATAAATTTGCCGTTTACGAAATATTCGGTGAATTCGTTATGCTCTTCGTCGGGTACGGTGAGTCCCGCTTTTGTCAATTGCTCGTCGAAATCTAAATCTTCACATTCGGGGTGCTCTTCGAGATATTTGTACAATTCGCCTTCGTATTCACGATTTTGGATGGTGGATTTGGTAACTATCTTGTAACTGCCAT
>JAFPYT010000371.1 GCA_017394445.1 Bacteroidales bacterium
GAATCGAATAATCTGGCGAAAATTTACGGAGGTTGTATTCATCAATAGAACATTCGTAAAGCATATTGGCAAGGCGATCTGAAACAAGTTGAAGTCGCGGATCATCGGGTGAAACTACTTTTAAGAGCAAATGATATTCGTCCTTAGTATCAACAATTAGTTTATCGCCGATACCTGATTTTACAGTAGTGGGTAATGATTTAACACCCTCTGTGTTAAGAATATCTAATAGATCCTTATTATCTTGTATGGCTTTATTAAGTTTGGCAAGAGTATTATCAGAAATAGTAGGAATAATACAATCGAGCCAAACGGGAGACGGAATATACTCTAATAATTTGCTTGGGGTAATATAGACCAAAAGAGTATCTATAAACGATTGAATCAAATCGTTTGCACTCTTTACAAGCGTTCCCTTAGAATCAACTGCCTTTAAAAATTCATCAGAGTATTTATTGTAAAGTTTTTCGGCATTTTGCAACGCAGATTTAAAATCACATTTCCAAAGGTAAATAATCACCCGATTTTGCAGCGACGAAAGATTATCCTCTCTATTCCAAACAGATAAAGCGTGATTTGGCTTACCTGAAAAAAGAACATCAAAAGCCTCATCATCGAGAGGTGTTATCCTCAAAAACCAAAACTGAGCATATTTAAGCCGTTCTTCGGAGTTGGAAAGCAAAGCCAAGGCATTGTCTAAATCCTCTAACGAATGAGATAGTTTCCCCTTAACGGGTAGATTTTTAACCCTTGGCAAATCAAGAGGATAATCCACCTGACGCCCCACCTCCAAAAACTTGGTAGCCTTGCTGATGGTTGCCACAATCTCTCTATACGACGAGTTTGCATACACGCCCAAAACACGGAAGGGGTTGTCTAATATTATCTCAGGTACTGATGACATTAAAATTGTTAAATATTTGCCGTTGGTTTTATGTAATGCAAAGTAAAGGAAAATTTTTGAGATAACAAAATCGAGAGGGGAATTAATATTTTCAAATTTTGGGAATGATTATAACCTAATTATATATTAACATCTATTCGAAAATATCATCATTAAAAAGATAAAAAAAGCGCCCAATAGAGTCAGAAGACAACCGATTTCGGAGTCATCTTTTGGTGGAGTATATTGAGGACGATACAATTTAGCGGCCTTTTTTTGGAATAGTGCAATCTTACTATTAATCTCCTCTTTATCCATTGAATTATTAGACAAATTCAATGCTTCTTGCAACAAATAAATCGAATAATCTGGCGAAAATTTACGGAGGTTGTATTCATCAATAGAACATTCGTAAAGCATATTGGCAAGGCGATCAGAAACGAGTTGAAGTCGCGGATCGTCTGATGGAACTACTTTTAAGAGCAAATGATATTCGTCCTTAGTATCAATAATTAGTTTATCACCGATACCTGATTTTACAGTAGTGGGTAATGATTTAACACCCTCTGAATTAAGGATATCTAACAAATCCTGGGTATCTTTAATAGCACTATTAAGTTTGGCAAGAGTATTATCAGAAATAGTAGGAATAATACAATCGAGCCAAACGGGAGACGGAATATACTCTAATAATTTGCTTGGGGTTATATAGCCTAAAAGAGTATCTATAAACGATTGAATCAAATCGTTGGCACTCTTTACAAGCGTTCCCTTAGAATCAACCGCCTTTAAAAATTCATCAGAGTATTTATTGTAAAGTTTTGCGGCATTTTGCAACGCAGATTTAAAATCACATTTCCAAAGGTAAATAATCACCCGATTTTGCAGCGACGAAAGATTATCCTCTCTATTCCAGACAGTTAAAGCATAATCGAAACTACCCGAAAAAAGAACTTCAAAAGCCTCATCGTCGAGCGGTGTCATCCTCAAAAACCAAAACTGAGCATATTTGAGACGTTCCTCTGAGTTGGAAAGCAAAGCCAAGGCATTGTCTAAATCTTCTAACGAATGAGTAAGTTTTGACTTTACATAAAAATCCTTAACCATTGGCAAATCAAGAGGATAATCCACCTGACGCCCCACCTCCAAAAACTTGGTAGCCTTGCTAATACTCGCCACAATTTCTCTATACGACGAGTTGGCATACACACCCAAAACACGGAAGGGGTTGTTTAATATAATATCAGATACTGATAACATTAAAATTGACGATTGTTTAAGTAATGCAAAGTAAAGGAAAATTTTTGAGATAACAAAATCGAAGGGGGGATTATCATGATAGAAGGGGTTTTAATATATAAAATCCTGAAAATCAACATTTGTAATAAAAACTCCCTTGAAAAAGTGGCATGAACATACAAAAACTCCCTTGAAAAAGTGCAAGAACTAATATGCCTTCGACAGCGACAAATCCAAAATTCGCGAGTGTTTTGAATCAATACCGCAGCAACTCAGCAAGGACAACAAAAAAATCCAATACGCGCTGATTCAGAAAAAAGGCAAGGCGTCGCAATACGCTGGTTCGTTGCAATGGATAGAGGATGCAGGAATTATATGTCGTTGTAAGCATCACAACACTGCCGCATTACTTGGCATTTTTACTGAGAGATGTGTAATAAAATGGAGAAATATGTAAAATTTCATTCTGTAAAAATCTTTCTTCCGTGTATCGCTTCGTGCTCTTGGCGCGTTAGAGGCATAATATTAGTCAATCGGTTGTCTAATTTGTTACCATTAATATGATGGACATCCATTGAGGGGTTTCATCTAAATTTTTCAAAATAGGTATAAGCCATCAAAAAATGCAGTTTATAGGATTTATACTTCAATCGAATTCTATAATAACCAGACGGGGTCATAATGGGTTCTAAAAATTTTCTCTCTTTTGCAGACCAAACCGACCCATCCTCACCAATATAGTATGCAAACAGATTATATTCCAAATTGCAATATGGTTCAAGAGGTAAACCTCGAAGGGTTTTATTACTGATTGTAATAGTTTCCATAAAAAGTTAATTTTAAAAAATTAATTGTTCATTTTGGCGATAAATTCCCCACCGAAAAGCATCTAATATGCGCTGTCCACGATTCGTTTGGATCAAGTTCAAATTCTGAAAAGGTTTTAATGTAATTATCTTCCTTATCATTAATATAAAAGAACTCTGCAAAATCATCAACCAACCCATCGGCAATAGGGTCGTTGAAACAAGGTCCAACGCATACAAACTGATTGTAACCCTTTAAATTATCGCTTATCACCTGAGCAAAATTACCCAAATCAAACTTCCAATCCAAATCATACAAGATATGAAGCGTTGGAATATTTTCATCGCAAACAATATCCTCATCGTCAAGGTCTTCAAGGTGTTTATTTATAGTTATAATTTCAGCATCAGGATAAATTTTTGAAACACGAGGTAAGGCACGTTTTAGGTTATTTTCAGAGGGGTCAAATAAGGTAACTTTATTGATTTTTTGAGGATAATCATTGTGTTTCAAAAAATCAACATAACACATTGTGCCAATGGCTTGACCGCTTCCGTAATCGATGATATTGATTACGGGTTGTTCAAAAAATATCTGTGGGATATTTTCAAAAGCCTTATGGAGTTGGGTTTGGATGTATGCGGAGGATGATTGATGTGGTAGCATAATTAGATAGTATTCATTTTTTTCTAACATTAACTGCACCAACGCCTTGCAGCGGTGATTTAAGGTACTCAGCGTCATACTCAAACCTGCACCTCCAGCCGCTCTCCACCTCCGTCAACGTCCCCGCAAATGTATCATTGTTATATACAAATAGTTGTCGCATAATAATCGTTTTTTTGTTTTGTGGCAAAGATAAATATAAAATGCGAGATGGCAAAACGAGGGGGGGGACTCAAATTATGGCTTCACCTCCTTACTGACACTCTGCAAAATCAATTCCGAATAAAAATTGAATGCTTCTTTCTCTGCCTTAGTGCGTTCAGGCGTTCCCTGTTTGCCGAAGGTCTCATCAAGCACGAGGTCGTAGTTACGGATTATGTGGTCGTTTGGCTGCATAATTTTATGTGTTATAGTTTTGTGAATTTCAAATATTTAAAACGGTAAATCATCTCCTCCTTGTGATTCTACTTCTTGTAATTCGGCGTATTGCGGGGCTAGCACTTTTTTCAGATAATACAATTTGTCCCACAATTCTTTCGGAAGCATTTGCTTGAAATGTTCCCCACTTCCTTCGGGGATAATAATTCGTTCCAAGGAATAACACCAAATAAAAGCATTGTTTTCAATACATACGATTGAATTTAGAATAGTAATTTGTTGCAAAGATCCACATTCCCAAAAAGCAAGATCACCAATATTCATTACCGAATTTGGAATAGTAATTTGTTGCAATGAATCACATCTATAAAAAGCTTCTTCTCCTATACTCGTTACAAAATTTGGAATAGTTACACTTTTTTCTGTTCCCCAAAAAGATATTAATATACGTTCTTTCGTGTTCATCAACATCTTATCTTGTACAACAAAACAATCAGAATCACTAATTAAATTTAAATTAACACAACTATTAAAAGCGCCACCACCGATACTCGTTACTGAATTGGGGATAGTAATTCGTTGTATAGATTTACAGCCCCAAAAAGTGCTACTACCAATACTCGTTACTGAATTGGGAATAGTAATTTGTTGTAAAGATTCACAGCCATAAAAAGCCGACCCCTCAATACTCGTTACCGAATTGGGAATAGAAATTTGTTGTAAAGATTCACAACCATAAAAAGCCGACCCCTCAATACTCGTTACCGAATTAGGAATGGTAATTTGCTGCAATGATTTACAACAAAAAAAAGCCGACTCCTCAATACTCTTTACAGAATTTGGAATAGTTATTTGTTGTAAAGATTTACAGTGACAAAAAGTATTTTTCAGAATACTCGTTACCGAATTGGGAATTGTAATTTGCTGTAAAGATTCACAGCCTTCAAAAGCCGAACGCTCAATCTTAATTATCGAAATTGGAATAGTTATTTGTTGTAAGGATACACACCCCCGAAAAGCATACTCACCAATGCTTATTACTGAATTTGGAATCATAATTTGTTGTAAGGATTCACACCACTCGAATACCGAGGCTTCAATACTCGTTACCGAATTGGGAATTGTAATCTTTTGTAAAGATTTACATCTACGAAATGCGCACTCTCCAATACTCGTTACCGAATCAGAAATTGTAACTTGTTTTAAGGATTCAATATCTTCAAAAGCCGACACCCCAATACCCTTGACCGTATTGGGAATAATAATATGTTGTAAGAATTTGCCACTATGAAAAGCATCATCACAAATAATCGATACCGCATTGGGAATAGTATACATATATCCAAAACTAAGACCATATAAATCTGTCAATTCAACTTTCAACAATCTTTTCCCATCCCTACTATACACTACACCATCTTCATCCTTAATCCCATTTTCAATATCTTCTTTCGTTACTTTCGTTGACAACTCCACCTCCAATTCACCTACCGAAAAGCACCTGATATGCGCTGTCCACGCTTTGTTTGGATTTAGTTCAAATTTGGAGAAGATTTTACTGTAATTGTCTTCTGATTCAGAAAAGCACTTTGCAAAATCATCCATCTGTTGGTCTGTGGCAGGTACGTTGAAATACGGCCCGACACAAACAAACTGATTGTATCCTTTTAAATTATCGCTTATCAACTCCGCAAATCTTTCCAAATCAAACTCCAAATCCAACACATTCGACAATATATGGAGCGTCGGGATTTCTTCTTCGCAAACAATATCGGCAGCATCGAGATCGTCAAAGGTTTTATTAATTGTTACAATCTCTGCGTCAGAACAAAATGCGGAAACGTGGAGCGCGGCACGTTTTAGGCAAATTTCTGACGGCTCAATCAATGTAACTCGTTTAACATTCTGCGAAACACCTTTTTGTCTTATAAAATCAACATAACACATTGTGCCAACGGCTTGTCCGCAGCCGTAGTCGATGATGTTGATTTCGGGTTGGTCAAACAAAATTTCAGGTATATTTTCAAAAGCCTTGTTGAGTTTTGCTTGGTGCATATTGCCAAACGAATACAGATACACCAACATCTGCGGCTCAGAATCTATCTGAACCACACCACGTTCAAGTTGTGAATAAAGTTCGTCAACGAGTTCTTTCGGTAAATCGTCTATAAACTTTTTCGCAAATCCTCGCACCTTGTCAAAAGTCGAATTTTTAAGGTATTTGAGTTTGTATGAGTATGTTGTTTTCTGTTCTATTAACATAATTTTCCCGTTATTGTTTCTGAAATTAAACCTGTTTGTATTGCTTGCTTATAATTTCCAACCGCCAACTCTTTGCTCGTATTCGCGTAGCAATATTCGCACAGATGCGGGCAGGTGTTGTATTCACCGATGTCTTTGCTGATTATACAGCCGCAAAATTGACGCTGTCCTTTGTCGCGGTTGTCTTTTTTCTTGATAATTTTTTCGCCGTCGAAAAGCGAGTTAACAATCTCAACACCAAGATAATCCATCAAAACTTTGTCGTTTTTCGCAAAACGTATCATCAAATCGTCGTCGATACATTTGTTGTGTTGGATGCAAAATTGAGAAATATCAATTTTTTCGCCGCAAGTGGCAAGTTGAAAATTCCATTTTTTGTTGAGTTCGGAGAGACGTTTGGCAAAGTCAAGCATCTGATTTTCTATCCATTCAGAATAATTGATGTTGTTTTTTTCGAGGTTGGATTTTACCTTTTTATAGAGTGCAATATCCGCAAAACTGAACACAAGTTTTTCGGTATAGTTTTTTAGTTGGTCGCCGATGTTTTCAACCTTGCGCAACAAGTCGTCAACGGTGATTTTATCGGTCAAAATCAGAGGGTCAAAACGCCAAATTACCCTGCCCTTTCCAAAGGTTTTTACCAACTGTTTGAAGGTTTCGATTCGTTCTTCAAGCGGCGGCACACCTTTTTCCAAACCTTCTGAAACATAATCATTTAATGTGAATTGAATATAAAAATTCAACTTCTTCAATTTGTCAATATGGTCTAAAAGCGGTTTGGGATTTTTTGACCAAAAAACAAAGAATCGGGCGTTTTTATAGGACACATAACTCTTTACGCCGTTGAAAGGATTAGTCCACGCCGAATAACCCATTTTGAGCCGATGGAAAAACCAATCGGCATAAAAAGCCGGAATGTCAGTGCTACGGCTCGCCGAAATGATTATCGGGGCTTGTGCATCAACTTCTTCGCCGTTTTCACGTGTGATTTTTATCTTTTGCCACTGTGCCATAATTTGTTTTTTTCGTACAGTACAAATATAAAAAAGATTTTTGGTTGAACGTATCGTTTTTGCGGAGAAAACATTATCTTTGCACCTACAGACAAAACTTATTACACTATGAAACCACTACCAATCGGCATACAGACTTTTTCGGAGATTGTCAACCACGATATGGTTTACATCGACAAGACCGACTTGATATACCAACTTGTCAAGCCGCAGAAATATTTTTTTCTCTCCCGTCCGCGACGCTTTGGCAAATCGTTGCTGATAAGCACGTTGCAGGCGTACTTCGAGGGCAAAAAGGAACTATTTAAAGGTCTGAAAATCGAGCAATTGGAAACCGAATGGACGGAATATCCTGTTGTTAATTTGAGTTTTGCCAAATGCAAATCGAAAAAATTGGACGTAATTGTAAAATTCATTTCGATTGCATTGTCAGAACTTGAAGTACAGTTTGGAATTATTGACAAGGCGGAACAACCCGATGACGAAAGACAACCCAACATCAATTTTAATACGCGCTTTGAAAGGATTATCAAAACTGCCCACGCCAAGACTGGCCGTCAAGTAGTACTACTCATCGACGAGTATGACACACTGATGCTCAATACGATAACAGACATCAAAACTCAGGACGAAGTCCGCACCCATATGAGCAATCTCTTTTCTCCAATTAAGGATTTAGACCCAATTTTGAAATTTGTGTTCATAACGGGCATCACAAAATTCAGCCAAATGTCGATTTTTTCAACGTTGAACAACCTGACAGACATTTCGTTGAATAAAAATTATGCTACACTTTGCGGCATTACAGATTCCGAATTGACTACGACTTTGAAAGATTATGTTTGCGAATTTGCCGATACGATGAACGTTGATTTTGAAACAATGGTGTCAATTTTGAAACAGCGTTATGACGGCTACCATTTTTCAAGAAAGAATGTCGGAGTTTTCAACCCGTATAGTCTGTTTAGAGCATTAACTGAATGTGAGTTAAATAGTTATTGGATTGAAACAGCCACTCCATCATCGCTTATTGCTCTTATGCGTCAAAACAACAATCTACAAATCAACGAGTTGGAAAATACGTATATGAGTGCAGGACGTTTTAACACTCCTATTGAACGCATTTCTGACATCGTTCCATTTCTCTATCAGAGTGGTTATCTAAGCATAAAGAGTTATGATGCAGACTTCGACCAATACATTATAGGGTTTCCAAACAAGGAGGTAAGATACGGATTTTCAGAGAGTTTAATTAAAAATTACATAGAAGAAGACATCGGTTTCAACAACGATATTTTCCGCCGCTCGGTGGTTACTGCCATCAAGGAGGACAATCCCGAAATCCTTTTGACACATTTGCAGGATTTTTTGCGAAAGATTCCTTACCCCGATGCCGACCCCGACAAATACCCAGAATGGTATTATCAGAACCTTCTGTACGCGATTTTGGCGACTTGCGGACTTAATGTTCAAACCGAAATCCGCACATCCGACGGTCGAATTGATTTTGTGGTGTTTTCAACAAAGTCAATCTTTATTTTCGAGTTCAAACTCAATAAGTCTGCACAAGAGGCATTAGACCAAATCGACGAAAAGGAATACGCCAAAAAGTTCTCGTTTGAAAACAGAAAAATATGGAAAATCGGTGTAAACTTTTCGAGCGAAAAAAGAACGGTGGATGAGTGGAAGATTGCGAAATAACTTCAATAATGTTAACCCATTACCTTAGCCTCCAATTCAAACTCCTCAATCGAAACATCCGCGATTTTGGGATGCATCCTTTGTTGGCTTACGTGCTGATATTCGGATTGATATCGGGATTAGGCACGTTAATTTTCCAAAGGCTGCCAAACTATGCGCCGTATATCATAATCGGAATATGTGTCCTTTTACAAATGCGTCTGTCGCAAAAACAACGGTCTGATTTTCTGCAAATTGTCTATGGTAACAAGACCAAACGGCTGTTGAGAATGGCTGAAAACTTGATAATAAGTATTCCGTTTGTAACATTGCTTTTAGTTGAAAATCAATATATTGCGGCGGTGGGATTACCTATCGCGAGTGCGATTTTGGCATTTATTGACCTCAATTCAAAAAGCATTGTATTGCCAACTCCATTTTCCAAAAGTCCATACGAATTTACGGTCGGATTCAGGAAATCATTTTTATTTATACTAATGGTTTATGGTCTGTCTGTTATTTCGGTATGTGTCAACAACTTAAACCTTGGATTATTTTCTTTATTTGTGCTTTGTATAATTTGCGCGACGTATTATGGCAAAGTAGAAAACGAATACTATGTTTGGATTTTTGCCGAAAGTCCAAACAAGTATCTGACGCACAAGATATTGACGGCTATTAAAAACACATTTTGGATGGCACTACCAATGATGGCGTTATTGACAGCGTTTTTCCCTGAAAATTGGTGGATAGTTTTGCTCATAACGGCAATTGGGATGATTTTGGTAATCGCATTTTTACTTGCGGCATATTCAACATATCCCGGCGAAATTGGGATTTTGGAATTGATATTCATTTTTGCGGTGTTCATACCGCCGTTTGTATTGGTGGTGATACCATATTTTTATGTTCGTTCTATTAACCGATTAAAAAACACACTTGTATGATTAAAATTGTCGATTTGCACAAAAGTTACGGCTCAAAATCTGTCCTCAAAGGCATCAATGCGGAGTTTCATAGCGGCAAAACATACGGAATCATTGGCGAAAATGGTGCGGGCAAAACCACTCTGTTCCGCTGCATTGCAGGTCTTGAACGTTTTGACTGCACAATCACATCAGACTTGCAGCCGCTGAAAAATCATTTAGGATTGCTGTTTGCAGAGCCGTACTTTTTCGACAAAATCACCGGCGAGGAATACATCCGTCTTTTGTGTTACGCCCGACACAAGCGCATCGACAACATCGCCGACAAGAATATTTTTGATTTGCCACTGTCTCAGTATGTTACGACGTATTCCACGGGTATGAAAAAGAAACTTGCTCTGTTGGCAGTGCTTTTGCAGGGCAACGAGTTATTTGTTTTGGACGAACCTTACAACGGCATCGACATCAACGGTAGCATCGCGCTTACAGAGATATTACTGAAACTCAAAGAATTAAACAAGACCGTGATTATATCGTCGCACATATTTTCGACCCTCAGCGATACCTGCGACGAAATACTCGTACTCCGCAACGGCATCATTACCGAAACAGTTCAACGCGCTGATTTTCAAAAACTTGAAGAAGAAATTAAAGGTTCAAGAGTAAAGGAGCTGGTTAACAAACTCGGTTTGAAGTAAGGCGTGGAGACATTTCATAACCTCCATTTCGTCATCTTATGTGCGCACACCAAATTCACTGCCACTATTACAATGCCAACTATCATCTGCCAAATATCAACCGTTAATATCATAAAGCATTGCTTTAAGATATAGATGCTAATTGGCAGACAGATAATGCTTGTGGCTAATGCAGGAATATATTTTCGAATAACAATCGACTGACCAATATGAACCACGTAATGAAACGTCAACCCAATGAAAGCGCCGAGCCAAATATTCCAAACTAACTGATTGTCAATCCACAACGTCAACAGCGCAATTATTGTAAAAACCACAAACTCCTCCGCCACCGCCAAGGCGAATCCCTCGTTGGTAGTGCCATGAAAAAGTCGGTGGATTTTAGGGAAACGACGTTGCAGCATATTCTCGTTGCGGTCGAGGAAAATCCGCATACCGATTATCTCTTCCAAATCGTGGAAGATGAAAAGCATAGGAAGGGCAAAGGCAAATATACTCATCTCAAAAATTTTTTTAACCACAAAAATAAAAAAAAATCATTTTTTTCTCAGTTACGCAAAAACACTTCGCACCAAATTATTATATTTGCAATTACAAAAGAGGTCAAAAACGACTTACTTCACTTCCTTACGCGGAATCGTAGGCTTTGCCTATCTCCGCCTGATTTTAGTCGTTTAATTACCTCTTTTTTTAAGATATTAACAAGGTCAAGACCGACTTACTTCTCGCTTATTAGCACCATTAATGATTAGTCGGCCAATTACCTTTTATTATTTATAACATTATGGACGACAAGATTTTAAGCAAAGTAGCACTGCGGTTTAAGGCGGTATTTTTAAACATTGACCGCAAGGCGATAAACCTAAACTCCTCCATCACCGAACCCGTTTTGGCATTTATAAAACGGCTCAACGAAAATGGATTCTGCGTCAACGAAGAACTACTTCACGCGCTCAACGCTGTAAATATCAAACATTTAACAGAGATTACAGAAATCATCGACGAGGTGATGGGCGTAAAACTCAATTGGGCTCCGCTGGTAAAAGGTTGGGACACACCCACAGGAGAATCCCTCCCCGACCATCTTATTACGCTAATAGCCAATATGTTCGGCAATCAGTCGGTTTACAAAGGCACGCGACTCAAATGCGGACACCTGATACCCGAAGGCACTTTCCCCTTGGAGCGTTACAACGGCTGCCCATTCTGCGGACAACAATTTGAAACCGCAAACTTTGTTTACAAAGGTCAAGGCAGCAAACTAAAAGAACTCAGATTGTTCACTATCAACGATATACAAAAGGTTTATCTATCGTTACTCAACTCCCCTACCCCGTTGGACGGCACGCAGAAAAATACGTTGCAATTGTTGCTCGGCGAACTGCCATTACCCGAAAACGCAGAGGTAACAATGAAGGAGACTATAATGTTGGTTATCAAAGTATTGGCAGAGAAAGGCGACTACTCTTTCGGCGACAAAATGCTAAAAAATCCCGCCGACATTCTCCGTTACCTTTGGTACGACAAAACTGGATATGCCCAAATCATTGAGCCAAAAACACTTATATCACATTCACGCAAAATTTACAGTCACATTTTTGGTCCATTAGACAAAGGTGCTGATGCAGCCCAAGCAATGAAAGAAAAACTGCGCTTGAAATACAGCCGGAAATTCTGTCTTCAAGTAGCCCGGTGGCTCAATGCCGTGCCCATTACAGCCAAGCAAGCCGCCGAAATAATGAACCCAAAACGCGGAATGTGGGTGCGCTTTATACGTGCGCTGAGGCTCAGCGAATATGCCCGCAAAAACGGTATGGAACACCTCAGAGATATTCTCGACGTATTTTACCGCAAGGATTACACCACGTGGCAGGGCGAATTAAACAAGGCTATCAATGCCGACGACGGAGCAACTACGTTAAAAATGCTCCAACAGCGTCCGGGACTGTTTGCACGCTGCCTTTTTGCCACAATGCTGCGTTTTGGCAAAGATGTTACCCTCGAAGCCTTCAACCAAATATCCGACAATCTGCCCGCCCGACTACTGATTTCGCTCGGCAATGCCGCAGAATCATATTTCAACACCGACCTCGACCGTGTAGTACGCCCCATCACAGGCACGCCAAAACGCATCGACCACAATATCATTCTCACCCTCTACACCGACACCGACCGTCAAGAGATGGCTTCGGCGGTGGATAAAATCTATCAACAATCGATGCAACGACGTTTTGCGGCGCAGAAAACCGAATCCAAAACCATCTACATCGACCACTCGCTCTACAATATTCCCGTTAGCGTGGGCGACCGCTCTGCCTCAATCCAAGATACTTCGTGCGCGCTCACCGGCACAAGATTTCCCGTTGAAGGCGATGCTGTAAGGCTGTTTTTGCAATGGGGCAAGGGATTGCCAGCGCAATGGCTCGATATGGATTTAAGTTGCCGTATATCGCTGCCCAACAACGAGAATGCCGAATGTGCATACTACAATCTTACTTGCGTAGGAGCAAAACATTCGGGCGACATTCAACAAATTCCCGATATGGTGGGCACGGCAGAATACATCGAACTATCGCTGCCCGAATTAGACAAGGCTGGGGCTAAATATGTAACGTTTACTTGCAACGCCTACTCCAACGGAGCGCTCTCGACAAACCTCGTGGTGGGTTGGATGAACTCAGAATATGAGATGAAGGTTTCAAACGAAAAAGGTGTGGCATACGATCCGTCGTGCGTGCAACATCAGGTGCGCATAAGCGAAGGCAATCTTTCCAAAGGATTGGTTTTCGGAGTGTTAGACATTGCCAAACGCGAAATTATTTGGCTTGAAATGCCCTTTACGGCGCAAACCCTCCGCGGTGCCGACAGCAAATCAGTAGAAGCCCTTCTTCACCGTTTGGAAACAAAACTCTCGATAGGCGGACTTTTAGAGATTAAAGCCAAAGCGCAGAATCTCAACATTGTAGACACCCCCGACACCGCCGACGAATCTTACACCTACGAATGGGCTCTCAATCCAGCAGAAGTGGCTGGGATAATGAATATATAAAAATTATCAAATTTTAGCATTATTAGTCAATCACTTACAAAAAGTTTTTACCAAATCTCAAAAAAAATTGCACATTTGGTAAAAACTTTTTACAATTATCTTATTATCAATTATTTACAATTGAATAAAATTTACACCTTCCAATGTCTCAATTGCGAAAGATGGCTGTCGAAGAGTGCACGACGTTCTGTATCTGACTGATTATCAGGGTTTGGCATCTGTTTAACGAGGAAATCGAGCAACAAATCTTTGCTACTATAAGCAAATTTACCATCCGCATAGCACCATTTGCAGTAATCCTCGTTGAAAGCGCCGTCGGGTTCGTGACTGATGAGCGAATCATCGGTAAGAGGCATTCCGCAGCACTGACAAATCAACGTTTGCGGCGACCCCAAAAGAGTGTTAATCGACACGTTAAACTCCTTAGAGAGTGTTTTAAGCATATCAGTATTAGGTTGGGTTTCGCCATTTTCCCAACGACTTATAGCCTGACGGCTGACATTTACACGTTCAGCCATTTGTTCCTGCGTAAGGTTGTTTTTTTCGCGCAGGTTTCTAAGAATTTCTTTTACTTCCATAATTAATACAAATTAAACTGTGATTTTGATACCGCAAAATTACAGTCTCAACCCCCTCGTGTCAAGAAACAGGCGGTTGCGTTTTGTTAAAATATGTTAATGTAATGGTGGTTAATTTAATGTTTACATCGCCCCCTCATACTGCATCGTAGCATCTTCCCAATAAGCCATCTCCTTTTCCAGGTTGAGTTTTATGGTGTCGTATTGGGTAAAGAGATCCATATCGGTTTGGTTTTCGGAGAGTTGAAGTTTTGCTTGAATCTCAGATAATTGATTTTCAAGTTCTTGAACACGCTGTTCAGATTTTTCAACGTTGGATTTTAGTTTGCGGAGCATTTTTTCGCGCTCTTTTTTGGCTAAATAATCCTCCTTACCTGTGGCTGGTTTTGGTGCAGGTTCGGGAATATTATTTTGAACGGGTTTTGTTGTAGAGACGGTGTGCACACCGTCTCTACCATTGCCAACGATGGTTTTCTGCGCTTCAAATTCCTTCATATTCTGCAATTTCTTCTTTTCAAGGAAGTAATTGATGTCGCCTTTGTACTGCTTGATTTTATGGTCGCGGAATTCGTAAACAGTTTCAGCAAGTCCGTTGAGAAAATCGCGGTCGTGCGAAACAAGTATGATTGTGCCGTCGTACGCCAAAAGAGCCTGTTTGAGAATATCCTTAGAACGTATATCGAGGTGGTTGGTAGGTTCGTCGAGCACGAGGAGCGAATAGGGCTGAAAGAGAAGTTTTGCCATCTCCAAACGGGCACGTTCGCCACCCGAAAGCACCTTAACTTTTTTGTCAATGTCCTCACCACCAAAGAGAAACGCGCCGAGAATATCGCGCACCTTGGTACGCATATCGCCAGTGGCAATGTCGTCGAGAGTTTGAAAAACGGTTTTGTTGAGGTCTAACAGTTCGTCTTGATTTTGAGCGTAGTAGCCTATGGACACGTTGTAGCCTATTTTGAGGTCGCCGTCGTAGGGAATCTGACCAATAATGCAACGGCTAAAAGTGGTTTTACCCTCGCCGTTACGACCCACAAAGGCAACCTTTTCGCCACGTTCGAGCACAAACTCAACATCATCTAACACCACCTTTTCGCCAAACGCCTTGGTAAGATGTTCAGCCTTAACCACCACTTGTCCGCTTCGGGGCGCAGGTGGAAAACGGAAATGAATCGAACTATTATCCTCTAAATCAACCTCTAAGCGTTCCATCTTGTCGAGCATTTTGATACGGCTCTGCACTTGGTTACTTTTGGTGGGTTTGTAGCGGAAACGTTCAATAAAATCTTCGGTATCTTGAATAATTTTTTGTTGGTTTTCGTAAGCCGCAATTTGCTGTTGACGGCGTTCTTTGCGAAGTTCTAAGTATTTGGTATACGATGCGTTATAGTCGTAAATCTTGCCGAGCGAAATCTCGATTGTGCGCTTGGTAACGTTGTCTAAGAAAGTGCGGTCGTGCGAAATCAAAACCACCGCTCCGGCGTAATCTTTTAGATAATCTTCAAGCCACTGAATCGACTCAATATCAAGGTGATTGGTAGGTTCGTCGAGCAGAAAAACCTTGGGTTTGCGCAATATGCATTTAGCAAGCACAATACGCATTTTCCAACCTCCCGAAAACTCCGAAACCTTGCGCTGGAAATCCTCTTGACGGAATCCCAAGCCTTTGAGCACCACTTCGGCATCGGCATTACGCTTGCTTCCGCCAATAAGTTCAAGGCGTTCTGATTTTTCGGTGAGCGAATGAATAAGGCGCATATAGTCGTCTGATTCATAGTCGGTTCGCTCGGCTATTTCAACATTTAGTTTAGATATTTCTTCTTCTAACTTAACAGCGTCTTCAAAGCAAGTGAGGGTTTCTTCGATAACGGTTCGTTCGGATGGAAGTTCCATTTGCTGAGGCAGATAGCCCACTGTGCAGTCTTCGGGTATGGTAATGCTTCCCTTGTCGATTGGCTGAATACCGATAATGGTTTTGAGCAGCGTAGACTTGCCCGCGCCGTTTTTGCCGGTGAGTCCAATACGGTCTTTGGGGTTGATTACAAAGGTTATATCGTTAAACAAATCGGTGCCCGAAAACGACACTGTTACGTTGTTGATAGAAATCATTGTTACACAAGTTATTATAAATTATCAGCGAAAACATCCACACGGCATTGGTCGGTGCACTCGTTGAGCAGTTCGGTGTTGGTTTTGTGGAGAACTGGGTGCACAAAGTCTGGAATGAGGTCGCACAAAGGCATTAACACAAATTTTCTGTTTTGCAAAAGTCGGTGAGGGATAATGAGATTAGGCTTGTCAACTAAATCATTACCATAATAGAGAATATCAATATCGATAGTGCGCGATGAGTAACCCTTGCCCGAACGCACGCGACCAAGTTCGGCCTCAACCACGTGGCACATTTCCAAAAGCACTGACGGATTGCAAGTTACGTCGGCCTCAGCCACAAGATTTAGATAGTCGGCGTCGGAATAACCCCAACTCTCGGCCTGATAGATTTTAGAAATACGTTTTACTCTGACACCGAGGTCTTTAAGATTATCGATAGCCTTTTTGAGATACTCTTCGCGGTTGCCCTTATTCGACCCAAGCAAAAGATATACAGATGTTGACATAATAGTTTGTTTAAATTTTGGCGCAAAGGTAGAAAAAAATCAATCAAAGGCAAAATATTGCAAAAAACATATCCACGAATAAACAATTTTTATTATATTTGTTAAAACAAATATTGATAACCTCATAAATCTAACATTATGGACATAGTAATGATTCTTGAACTACTGATAGTTCTTGGTGCGCTGTACGTGGGTTCGCGCTACGGCAGCCTTGCGCTCGGAGCCATTTCGGGCATCGGACTCGCGCTTTTGGTGCTCTGTTTTGGGCTCAAACCCGGCAACCCGCCCACCGACGTTATTTATATCATCATTGCCGCCGTTACGTGCGCCGGAATGATGCAGGCATCGGGCGGAATGGATTGGCTAATTCAACTTGCCGAAAAACTTTTGCGAAAGCACCCTAACCACATCACGTTTTTTGCGCCTCTGTGCACGTTTTTCCTTACCGTTTTGGTGGGCACAGGACACGTGGTTTACACACTTATGCCAATTATCTGCGACATTGCGCTAAAAAAAGGCATCCGTCCCGAACGTCCGTGCGGTGTGGCGAGCATTGCAAGTCAAGTGGGCATTACCTGTTCGCCAATTGCTGCTGCTGTGGCTTCGTTTGTGGTAATTTCTAACGCCAACGGATTTGACGTCAACAACTTGCAGGTTATTGGCGTAACAATTCCCGCTTGTGTGTGCGGACTTATGGCTGCGGCTGCGCTCAGTTACAAACGCGGTCTCGACTTAGACAAAGACCCCAAATTTCAAGAGCGTCTCAAAGACCCGAAAACGAAAGAATATATGTACGGCGACTCTGCCACGCTGTTAGACAAGAAGATAAGCAAAGAGGCTAAACGTGCCGTGTATATTTTTGTTGGCGCTTTGGCGTTGATTGTGATGTATTAAGTGTTTCAGATTGCGGGTATGGACCTCCGCCCAAAATTTGATGGCAAACCTATTGGTATGAACATTATAATTCAGATAGTTATGATAACGGCAGCGGCATTTATGATAATATTCTGCAAAGCCGCGCCCAAAAAGGCAGTGGGTGGAGCCGTTTGGCAAAGCGGAATGGTGGCTGTTGTGGCTATCTACGGTATCGCGTGGCTTGCCGACACGTTTTTCAGCAACTATCTTGACGTTATGAAAGGCAGTTTGGAAGGCATTGTAAGCCAATATCCGTGGACAATAGCGTTTGCGTTTTTTGCCGTTTCGGTGCTGATAAACTCGCAGGGCGCCGTGGTGGTGGCAATGCTGCCGTTGGCATACTCGCTGGGCATCGACGGACCGATTTTGTTGGGTGTGCTCCCAAGCGTTTACGGATATTTCTTCATTCCCAACTATCCCAGCGACATCGCCACAGTTAACTTCGACCGCTCAGGCACCACAGTGATTGGCAAATACCTTCTGAATCACAGTTTTATGATGCCTGGCTTAGTCAGCGTAACAGTCTCCACACTTGTTGCAATGCTGATAACGTGGTTGGTATATAAAAAAAATGGTTACTCTACTAAGCGATTTTTAAGAAAAATTGGTTAGTGGAGTAACCGATTTTTAGCAAATTTTGGTTATTGGAGTAACCAAAATTTGCTTTTTTGTTTTTTGTTCATTATCTTTGCGGTGTTTACAATTATCCCGAATTTATGGAGACACTTTACAAAAAACATAAGATACTGATTTCGCAAGTGAATATGGAAATTGTGCGCGACACTATGCATACAATCAATTGGGAACGTCAACTTGTAGCAATCAGAGGTTCGCGAGGTGTGGGCAAAACAACGCTCATAAGGCAATTTATCCGTCAAAAATACGGCACAGAGGCTGGTGTGGCACTATATTGTGTAATGGACAGCCTATATTTTACCAACCACACGCTGTCAGATTTGGCAGAAAACTTTCATCTTGCTGGCGGACGGCATTTGTTTCTCGATGAAGTGCACAAATATCCCACTTGGAGCAAGGAAATCAAAGAGATAATCGACCTCTATCCCGATTTAAAAATATGTTTTACTGGCTCATCATTGTTGCAAATACTCAATGCAGATGCCGACCTTTCGCGAAGGGTTCTAAGTTACAATATGGCAGGACTTTCGTTTCGCGAATATCTGCGTTTTTATCATAAAATTTCACTGCCATCATATACTCTAAACGAAATAATCAACAATGCCGACGAAATTTGTGACGAAGTTTGCAAAGTTTGTAGTCCTCAGCCATTGTTTAATGCCTATCTAAGAGCAGGTTACTATCCATTTTTTGATGGAAACGAGACCGAATATTACAGCCGGTTAGAAAATGTTGTAAGTTTTATAATCGACCAAGAAATTACTCAGTTTTGCAATGTAGACCCTGCCTACACACGAAAACTCAAAGCCTTGATACTCTACCTCTGCAACAATGTGCCTTACGAGGTGAATATCTCAAAACTTGCTACGTATTTGGAAATAAACAAAGCAACAGTGCTCAACTATCTTGCGGCTATGCACCGCGCCGAACTAATAACACTTATCTACTGCGACAACAAATCGGTATCAAAAATGCAAAAACCTGACAAGATTTTTATACATAACACTAACATTCTCAACGCATTAAGCAGCAACACTGTTATTGGTACAATTCGCGAATGTTTTGTGGTAAATCAATTGTCGCAACATCATACTGTGGAATATTCAAAAGAACACGGCGATTTTATGATAGACAGCAAAATTCTCTTTGAAGTTGGAGGTAAAGAGAAGACATTCAATCAAATAGCGGGCATCGATAACTCATACATCCTTGCCGACGAAATAGAAATGCCTATTGGCAAAAAACTTCCACTTTGGATTGTGGGAATGGAGTATTAACATAATTCATTAGTTCAATTGTACTTTCCAAAGTACAATTATGGTTATCTATTCACCACCCAATGACCATTTTTGCGGCTGCCAAGGCGGGTAATGATGCCGTAATCTTTTAGTTTTTTGATGATTTTTTCTACGGCGCGCTGAGTTATACCCATATTTTGAGATAGTTCTGAGGCGGTTGAAGTAGGTGTTTTTTCAAGATGCAATAATATTTGTTTTTCATTTATACCGAACTTTATACCGAACTTTATACCGAACTCAGCACCGAATTTATTAGCAAAATCTTGATCTATTAGCGAATCTACATTCGACTCTTTTAACGCAGCACCTTGATGGATTTTTAGAGTATTATAAATTTCTTCAAGCATAAAATCAATAAAAGGTCCTGACTCACCCGCATTGGTACTTTCAGTAATAGCATTATAATACGATTGCTGATTTGCATAAACCATATTTTCCACGGGGAGATGTTCAAAAAGCGGATGCAGTTTACCAAGAATAAGCGATTGCCAAAGCCGACCTGTTCTACCGTTGCCGTCGACAAAAGGATGTATAAACTCAAACTCGTAATGAAAAACACAACTTCGTATTAGAAGATGGTCTTTGGACGATTTCAGCCAAGAAAACAAATCGTTGATAAGCATAGGCACTCTATCGGGAGGTGGCGCCATATGAACCAAACCTTTTTCAGAAAAAACGCCTACACCTGAACTACGGAATCGTCCAGGATTATCAACCAATGCCTGCATCATTACACCGTGTGCTTTAAGCAAATCTTTAACACTAAAAGGATTAAGTTTTTGATACAACTCGTAGGTGGCAATAGCATTTTTCACTTCCTGTATCTGTTTTATAGGCGCAATTACGGTTTTTCCATCAATAATATCACGCACATTATCTTCCGAAAGTGTGTTTCCCTCTATTGCAAGCGAGGAATGAATAGTTTTGATACGGTTAGCCTTTCGGAGCAACAATCCTCCTTCCTGTTCAAGACGGATGGCATAACGCTCTATCAACCGAGAAATTTCGGATATTAGGTTAATAGCCTTGGCACTTACTGTAAACGGTGGCACATACATTTTTGAGATAATTTAGTGGTTATTAGGATGTTATTTCTTTTTGCGGATGATTTTGGCAAAGAGGCGTGGGAAAAACCTACTTACCCAAATGCCATTGGTTTCGCCGCCGCCGGCTGTGATTTCAAGTTTCTCTTTTTCAATACCTTTGATGATTTTTTCGGCAAGAATTTTTGGGTCGAGTCCTTTGGCTTGACCCTCATCGTTGACACCACGTTTTTGGGCGTTGGCATCTAAGGCATTGATAGCCACGTTGGTATTAACATAGCCGGGACAAACCATCATCACACGAATACCATTGTCGTAGTTTTCGGCGCGGAGGGTTTCAAAAAATCCGTGAAGGGCGTGTTTTGCCGCAGCATATCCCGAACGAAGAGGTATACCAAACTTACCTGCAAGCGAACTCATACATACAATATGTCCGCTTTTTTGGGCAATCATACTCGGAAGAACCACCTTGGTGATGGCTGCCGCTCCAAAAAAGTTGATATTCATCATCTTCTCCACCACGGTTAAATCCTCGTCTACCACCAAAGCACGCTGAGATGCGCCGCCATTGTTGATAAGGATATCAATATGCTGATATTCAGCCACAATTGGTTCAGCAATTTGGGCAATGTTGCGATACTGCTCCAAGTCGAGAACAACAATACGCACCTTGTCGGGATATTTGCAAGATGATTTAACTCGCTGTAATTCAGATTCTCGGCGCGACGAGATGATAAGGTTTGCGCCCAATTCGGCAAATTTGTAGGTGAGCGCCTCTCCTATTCCCGACGACGCTCCCGTTATCCATATATTTTTGTTTTCGAAATTCATTTTTATGTATATTTGCAAATCTTTTCGGCAAATATAATAACAAAAAACGAAAACAGAAAAAATGGCTGATATTTTAGTAAATATAACTCTCGTGCTGATAATGGCAGGAATAGGAATGTCGCTGACATTCAACGATTTTAAGAACGTATTTGTATATCCTAAATCAATTTTGACTGGCATAGGAAGTCAGTTGTTGATACTTCCGGCATTGTCGTTTTGTTTAGCATACTTAGCGCCAGTGAGCGCGGCCGAAAAACTCGGCATAGTGTTGATTGCGCTCTGTCCTGTGGGCACCACAAGTAATATTTTGATACATATTTTTAAGGGGAACACCGCTCTATCTATCTCAATGACAATATTTAACAGTATGTTGTCGCCGTTTTCGATACCGTTTTTCATAGCCGTTGCAGTAAGTTTCTTTGTTAACGAAGAATCAAACGTAAGTATGTCGTTTTCAGAGAGTTTTGTACATATTTTATTAACGGTGATATTACCTGCATTTTGTGGATTGATGGTAAGGCGATATTTTACCACAGTGGCTGATTATCTGAGCCGTCCGCTCAAATGGCTTTTGCCGTTAATGTTGCTTATAGTGTTCAGCATCAAGATTTTCTTAGGCAACAACGAAACCGGATGCACACCAATGACAATGGACGAGATTTTGAAATTAGCACCGTTTGTGCTGCTACTCAACATTTTAGGAATGTACGGAGGATTTTTCATTGCCAAACTTTCGCGCTTAGACAAACCCTCGCAACTCACCGTAGCCATCGAAACAGGCTTACAAAACACCGCCCTTGCCCTCTCGGTAGCCGCCACCCTCCAAGGTGCGTGTGAAATCGAAAAACCCGCCCTCGTATACGCAATGCTCACATTTTTCACCGCCGTAGTGTTTTTGCTGATACATTCGGGGATGAAGGTGAGGGAGATATTGAAGTAAATGGCAAAAATCAAACAATTAAACATCAAAATAACAAAACAAAAATATGGCTATAAACAAATATAAATTCGTTAAAGATAGTAACGGTGAATTAATCGACATAGACAACATCACACAAGACAATAAGAAAAATGACTATTATTGCATTGAATGTGGTGATACGATGATTGCTGCGTTTGGTCAGAAACGAAAATATTTCAGACACAAAGGAGAAGTTACCTGCAACAAAGAAAGATACCTCCACAAATTAGGTAAAATGTTCTTCAAGAAAATATTTGAAACAAACAAAGAATTTCTAATAAATTACATAGCCGAAAAGAAATGTATAAAATCAGAATGTTTTTTTAACAACACACAAAGAAATAAGAATTGTAAAACACTGCAAGTTATTAAAACAATAAATCTCAAAAATGAATACGATGTTTGTGAAGAAGAAAGCGGCTATAATGGTTTTATTGCCGATTTAAAATTATCAAATTCGCAACGACCTGATATAGAACCAATATTCATAGAAATATATGTAACCCATAGTTGCGAACCTGAAAAAATAAACTCAGGCATCAAAATCATAGAAATAAAAATAGAAAAAGAAGAAGATGTTCTTAAACCATTAAATGATTATTACAACCAAAAAGTTACGTTTTATAACTTCAATAGAATTATTCCAATAGAACAATTATTTTCGTATTACGCAATAACCAACGAACTCAAATACAAGATTGGAGAACAATCTTGTTTAGCAAATGAAGATAATGAAGATTATTTAGTAAAATTCATTCTCAACCACACTCGATATATCGAAAATCAAGGCAATCTAGCAAACTATTCATTATACCTTTTAGCCGAACATAAAAATATAAAATACTGCCCTTTTTGTTACAGATACACACACAATATGTGTGTATTGAAAGTTCCAATTCAGAAATTAAACAGAATAATAATACACAGAATACATATAAAAAAAATAAATGGTTCAAATTACCTACAAATAGCCGCGCAATGTAAAACATATATATATGATAATAGGGTTAAAGTTTATCCACCTTTAAATATTCTTAAAACCTTTATCAAATAAACATTACAAATCATCAAGGGCATCTTGCAATACACTGATATTATTTATACCATCAATATAAAGTAATTTAACAAAACAACTTAAATTATCCCTATGTTCAATTGTTAAATGAATTTCACCATTGTTTGTAGAAAAAATACAGCCATATTTACATTGATCAAATTTAACCCGATACAGTTTATCACTATCAGTTTCAGGGTATGAATAACCTTGAAATTCTTCTATACACTGCGATGGTTCACCATATTTAATGGTTAATAATTCTTTTAACTCAGAATAATCACGAAATAAAAATCTCCATTGATCTTGTTCTGGGAAAACAACCGCTATACGACTAACCAAATCCCGATTCTGCAAAGAACCAACTGCAATTGTACAACTTTTATGGGCAGCAAAATCTCCTTTCAAGGCGGCAACACCATCAGAACTTCCAAGATATGTAAATCCCTTGGCCTTCATTTTTGCTACATAGGAACTCAATGTTCCATCAATTGGAACACCTTTAAATGCAAGATGTTCTTGTGCAAAAGAATAGATTGCGCAAAGCATAACAATAGTTAAGGTAATTATTTTTTTCATAAGCATTAATATTTTAGATTAATAATACAAAAATTATACCTAATCACCATCACACCAATCCCGTCATATACACAGGTAAACAAACAGTCATTCCATCCTTGGCGTAGTCTTTTGTGTAAATTAAGTATCGATCACCAACACGTGAAGAGTATTTTTGGCAAAACATATCAAGCGACTTGTGGGTTTTGTAGCCCGATGATTTCACTTCGATAGGCACGAGTTTGTTACCACGAGATAAAAGAAAATCGATTTCGTAATTATGCTTATCGTCTTTGGGAAAGGTGTAATAAAACAGGCGGTTGCCACCACTTGCCAATGTCTGAGCCACCACATTTTCATAAATATAACCGAGATTAACATCCAACTTATCGCTCAACAACTTGTTGTAAATCACATTTTCGGTGTAATCCTTATCCCAAAAACAAAGGGTAACAAAAAGTCCTGTGTCGGCCATAAAAATTTTGTAGCGCGACAAATCTTTGAAAAGCGACATTCCAACATTTGGATCGGTGCAATGATGACAAAAAAGCGTTGTCTTGCTTTCTTCCAACATTTGCATAAGTTCGGCAGTTCGCTCCTCGGTGCGCCCTCCGATAATAGGATAAGGCGTGTAGCGCGAATAATTGCTATTTAGTTGCGCAGGAATGTTAAGGAAAAGTCTTTCTGCTGCGCCCGAGGTATCAATTTTCTGAAAATCATCCACATATAAGCGGATAATATCTCGTTTTGTTTGGTCTACAATACTGAGGTTGTTGGTTTCGAGATAGGTTTCGACAGCCTGAGGCATACCTCCAATAAGCATATAAAGGCGGAAATCGTACATTGTTTTACGATGCGCTACACCCAACGTTAATTTTTTTTCGTAAAACTGTCGAAGCAAACCCACACTCACATCATCATCCAAAGCCCAACGAAACTCTTCATAATCCATCGGGTACAAAGTTAAACGCTGTTCTTCGCTTGGAATCACAATGTTTTGAACGTTCTTTTTGATGCTGATAAGCGAACCCGTTTCGATATAATCGTAACGACCGTCTGCCACAAGGTACTTGATAGCGCGGCGAGCCAATGGGCAGTTTTGCACTTCATCAAAAACAATAAGAGATTTACGCTTTTTAAGCACCACATTGTAATGCTGTTGCAATTTTAGAAAAATCTTATCTAAATCAATGAGGTCGTCAAACAAGTCTTTAACTTGTTGAGATGCCTTGTTGAAATCGATAAGAATATAATTTTCGTATTCGTTTTTGGCAAAAGTCTCCACCAAAGTGGATTTGCCAACTCGTCTTGCACCCTCCACCAACATAGCCGTTCTGCCTTGCCGTGAAGTTTTCCATTCCAACAACTTGTTGTATAGTTTTCGCTTAAAAATCTTCCGCATTTTTCGATATTAATTTTTGGCAAAAATAAGCCATTTTTCGCTCACCCCAAAATTTATTTACCCAAAATCCTCGGTTTCCCCATTATTTTTTGGGACAAAATCCTCGGTTTCCCCATTATTTTTTGGGACAAAATCCTCGGTTTCCCCAAAATGTTGGAGATAATATGCAACCAAACAATCTTATTTTACATCACCCACAAACAACTCCTCTAATGTTATAATTCCTTTTACTTGATTGCTATATTTGCCATTAGAGATACCGAATGGCGATATCATTGTAAGGAGCAGTCCGCATCGGGTGGCGGTTTCGGTTTTGAAATTGGCAAGTCGGATGCGAAGTTTAAGATCCTCGTCTTTGCTGATGGAATATGGAGCGTCGCAAAATTTAATTTCACAAATATTTATCATCTTGTCGGCACGTTCGATGGCGAGGTCGATTTGCGCTTTTGGTTCGGTAGTAGTACTACGCCAAGAGTAATATTCTGTGCGGATTTGATCTATTCCCAAGGCCTTTTTAATTTGAGGAATATGCAAAAGACAAATGCGTTCAAAGGCAAGTCCCGACCAAGAATTAACTTCGGGCGTATTGAGCGAGTGAGTCCAAAAACAGTCATCTGTGGTTTCTTTGCGGCAAAATCTGAAATAAAACATTGTGAACATATCTACAACTTGGTAAATATGCTGATTTTCACGGATTTTTTTGCCCCGTGTGCGATAATGCCTAATAAAGTCGCAATTTTCTAAATCCCTGAGTATTAGAGTTAACCGCGATCCTGAAAGAAGTTTTGCTTTAATAGCAATTTCGTCGCGGGTGATTCCGTATGGCGCAGCGCACAATGCGTCAATCACTTGCAGGTATGGTTCTGAATTTTTGAACAATGATTTAAAGAGCCTTTCAAATTCGTTTTTTAGTTGCGCCTTTTCGCCAAAAAACAGACTGTCGATATTTTGAGCAACACTTTTTGAATTATCCAAAAGGCTCAGGTAGTAAGGCACACCACCTGTGGCCATATATAGTTGGCAAATAGCGTATCTATCGTAGACAAAACCGTTTTCGTCGAGATATTGTTCGGTTTCGCGGAGGTTAAACTGCCGCAAGTACATTTCGTGAGTTATGCGGTTGTGAAGCCCACCATGGTTATCAATTATATTATCAATAATCCACGAAGTGGCAGAACCACAGACAATTAGCATAATATTGCTATGGTCGGCGCACCAAGTGTTCAAAAAATGGTCTAACGCACCAGTAAAACCTGATTTAGGAGTGTCGAGGCAAGGAATTTCATCGATGAAGATCACACATCTACGTTTTGTATTTATCTTAGCATCAAGCATTTGCTGCAACATCAAGAATGCTTCTTGCCAATTTTCGGGGAGTTTGGCATCCACAAAACCCGCTTTTATAAGACCTTCGCGAAAGTTGCTGAGTTGTACCGATTTGGGAGCGTCGATTGTGCCCGACATATAAAAATCAAACTTATTGTTGAAATGTTGTTTTACGAGAAAAGTCTTTCCAACGCGTCTGCGACCATATAGAGCCACAAACTCTGCCTTACCTGATTTAAGATAACTGTCGAGTGCTTTTCTTTCTGCCTGTCTTCCAATGATTTTGTCCATAGAGCAATAAATATTGATTACATCGCAAATATAAAAATAATCCGCCAAACTCGCAAATTTTTGTTAAGTTTGGCAGATTATCGAGTGATAATCCGCCAAACTCGCATTTTTTCATTGAGTTTGGCAGATTATCGGGGATAAAAATGGATTATCTCAAACGCAATTACTCAATTATCTGCGCCGCACCGTGGCCAGGACAAAAGAGATAACCCGAAAAACGCTCTACAAGGTGGCTACGGCATTGTTTGGCAAGGGCAGAATCGGAATCTACGCCCGTCATAAGAAATGGCGCAAGAATATTAAACTCACGTTGCTGTTCCGAAAAACCTTTGATATTCACATAGATATCGCCACAGAAAAGAAGTTTAAGTTGCGGGCAAACAATTACCGATTCACCACGAACGTGTCCGCCCGGACCTTCGTAAAAGTCAAAATTATAACCACCGATTTTCACATTACCAACAAGTTGCAGAAGTACATCGTCAGAATTCCGCGGTGCAAGGGCAACGCATTTTTCAATAGGCGGCGGAGCATATTCCGAAATTATCCGGCTCAACTGACAATATGGCGCGTGCAACGGGTTTTGATAGCGAAACGGTGCATCTCCCTGAATATCAAGACAAAAATCCTCGTAAGAAGAATGGCTCATATAAATTCTATCAAACTCAGAAAGTATTCCGGCGTGGTCCATATCCGAATGAGTAAGGAAGGCGATTTTTGGAGTATTATGATAATTAACATACAGATTTTCAAATAGTTTTATCATCTCATCGCGGTAACAGGCAAAACCACTGTCTACAAAGAGCAAACCATCGCCACACTCCAAAACAAACGTATTGCTACCGCACGGAGGCTCTATGGTATAAAGAGTTACGTCATCGGTAAGAGTGTTGCGACTAATTGTAGGGGCAAAACGTTCGCCCTTGTGTTCACGGACAAACTGCGCAAAACGGCGGATATAGTCGAAAGTCTTGATTTGCGGCTTGTTATGTTCGTCGAGAATCTGCATAAGGCTGTTGGCAAGCACCAGCACCTCGTTGGTTTTGCTCTGCGACAAACCGAGTATCGAGCGCATTTTGTTGGCAAAAGTGATATAAAAAACAGTGCCGTCGAGCAAACGGTCGGTAACTTCATAATCAAGAATATTTATTTCGCAAACTTTTGATATTCTGTCGATTAGCGATTTTATTTCAGAGGTATCTTCAATAAAAAGACCCATCTTGAAATGCTGCACACCCGTTCCGTTTTCTTGCGAACTGATGTACGAAATGTTAACATTGTGGGCATTGATAATCTCCAAAACAGGCAGCACAGCGCCAGGACGGTCGTCTAAGGTAAGCACAATCATAATAATGCGAGCCTCAGAGCCATTAGTAGAAAGGTATCCACAGCGCGAAAGTTGCTCTTTAATCAGTTGATGTTGAGCGGATTCGGCTGCCACCTCAATAAAAAGCGTGTGAGTATCCACAGCCTTATTGTAATTGACTCTCACGATGTTGCCATTATGCGCAGCAATAATTTTTCCCGCCACAAGAAACGACCCTGCCTTATCGGGCATACGGGTTATGTAAGTCCTTTTTTCCATAATGCAAAAATAGCACACAGAAACGGCAAGGGCAATTTGATTTATAAAACGGAGGGATTGATTAAATGATACATCTTTGATATGCGGCTAATCCGATTGATAATCTCGTTGCGAATATCGTCGGGAGAGAGCACCAAAAGATTATCGCCAAACGATGTTAAAACGCTGATTAATTCATAGTTGCGTTTACATTCAATAGAAAAAAACATTCCGCCTGCGAGTTGAGGATATTTACGGCGCAAAATAGTTTCCTTGTCCCCAGAAATTGTCTTTTGCGAACCGTGCAAAGGCTTGGTGAGAATGTAATTTTTGGATTCGTCGCTCACCCAAAATGTTATTGTTTGCAAAGGACAATTGTCAAAAAGTGTAACGCCGATGATGTCATCAAAACGCTCCTTTAAATCCTCAGGTGCATCTTCAAAATGTTGTATGTCAGACGGTTGAATTTCTATAATACGGTCTAATGCAAACGTTAGGATTTTGCCGTCCTCTGCCGCTGCGCCGATAAGATACCAACGGTCGTTGTATTGTTTCAAAATGTATGGATGAAACTCAATGCCCGCCTTCGCTTCACAAACGCCGAATAACTCTCCCAAAACGAATCAGGAAAGCCACCCTTCGCACTTTTGCCTTCCAAGTACGAGGATGAATATGTGAGGTGAGGGTTAGCATTTTTTATAACATTCCATAAAGTTATATGGGATGAAATAAATATTGCCTCTTGCTCTTGTACAGGCAACATATAGTTTATTTTTTGTTTCAGATGCCAATAGGTTTAACATATTATTCCGATACTTGATCAAAGCATCACTATGTAGAACAATCGCCACATCTTCAAATGTATCCAATCCTTTCGTCTCGCCCCAATTCATTCCGTTACATAGATATTTATTCCTATTGCGGAAAAACAAGAAAGGCAATCCACGGGTAACCAATTCATCAGTATCTAATTGTTGGTCAACAAAAACAATTAAACTTTCTTCTGACCTGTGGGATTCAATTCTTATTCCGAGATAGTTTTGAACATAAGTGCAAACAGACGGAGAACAACGATAACTTTTACTTAACGATTCTGTGTCAATAGAAAATCCCACTGTGATCCATTTTTTACAGTATCTTTTATAATTGTCATATAATCCTTTATTTAAATTGCCGTCTCTACTCGTATCAAATGTATGTTGGTAAAAATCCCCGACAAATAAGACATCTGTATTTTCGGGGATAATGTTCAATGCAAAATTAAAATCGTGACCTGCCAAGTCTTGCACTTCATCGAAATAGAAACAATCAAAATACTTGTCAATTCTGTTGGCTATTAATTTACATAAATCATATTGCTGACATAATTTTGCAATCCTATTGCTATATAAAAAGCCATTAGATGTCATATAAAAAGATTTAGTGTTGGGTCGAAAGATTGTATACTGTGGTGGGTTGAGAAATGTAATGCCCTTGGCCTTACATCTATCTTTCAAGTACGGACTATAACATATCGTCCACAGGAATTGAAAATATGACAAAAGCAATACATTGTTAGGTAAGTATCCAAATTTACGTATTATTTTGTTTCTCAAATTATTAAGATTGTTATTTGTGTACGTGACAATAAGATAACGCCTTGTATAATCAATTTGATTTACAAGGAAAGTGGTTTTTCCAGAACCAGCAACCGCCAAAATCAGCCGTTTATCCATCCAATTGCGTCCTTAATATATTGAGGGACAGATATGTCGCTTGCTGTTTTCGTAGCAAGTTGAAATGCTGCCTCTGATTTATTTTTTAACATATAGTCCTGTATTTCAAGACTTCGCCTCGTGGTTTGAAATAACTCGTTGCAAAGTTCTTGATTGGCCTTGTATATACAAACTTCAAACGTGTGATTCTCGTTGTTAGTGTCTGCATATACTTTAATGGTACCGCCAGATAAATAATCCTTATAATTATTTTCTATGTTATTAGAGTAATCTCCATCATTATCTGTTATTACTGCTGTTTTGATTTTTAAAAAATTAGCAATTTCTAAATAGCGTTTAAAACACTTACCATCCACAGCGATAACGCCCACTCCGGATTCTTTCAATGTTTTGTCGGTAACTTTGGTGAACATAGCATCCATAAGAATATATTCGGCGTCACCTTCAACAAGAATAACTATTTTTGATAATATAAATCTCAACAAATTGTTGTCAGGTGCCTTTTCAAAAAAACGTGCGGTGTCATCCGAAATATCTTTCAATGAGGTCACACAGTTAGAATTGCTGTTAACAAAAAAACAGTTTCGCAAGTCCAATCTCGTTGCGATTAAATCACTGTGAGTTGCAATAAACAACTGCCTGTCTTTTGAATTTGCAATCTTATCAAGCAATTCAAGCATTTTGAGGTAACTCAAATGACTTTCAGGCTCTTCTATCAATACAGCATCAATATCTTCGTTTTTTTGCAGAGCCAACTCTGTTTTTATAAAACATTGTATTCCTGTTCCTTTGTTTTCTATCGGCACATTGTTCGACAAGATTGTAATATCAGTTTCGATGTTAGCCTGTGGAGTGTTTTTAAGCGCAAAAGCAAAATTACTGTTTTGGTCATTATATGTATCTAACACCTTTTCTTTAAAATTTTCTTTATAATTGCGATATTGATGTTTGATTCCGACTCGGTTTTCGGATGTAATCCGTGCATTGTAAATGGTTCTAATATATTCATTCATTGCATACGGACTACCAATTTGAGAATTATCAATGAATATAGTTTTGATTTTTTTGCAATAGCCGCTGAATGATGCGCCTGAAAAAGTGTCAAAAACTATCGAATAGAATTCAAATGGGAATGCACTGTCATTAGTCAAGACGTGTTTGATCTGCTCACTAAATTCATCGTTTGGTTTACAAACCATCCTAATTCCATCACACAAAATCGATTCAGAATTATTTTTTCCGTTTACTGACATATCGTTTTGTTCGTTCAAATATAATTCAATGAACATTACGGGCAAATTCTCGATTCTTTTATCGCCATTCATAAAAGAATTCACTGCATTGACATTGAATAGTCGTTCAAGTCCGATTTCTTCTATTCGAGACCGACTTCCCCTTGCAACCAAATCTATTGCTTGAAGTAAAGTAGTCTTACCGGCTTCGTTATCGCCGATAAAAATATTCACATTAGGATTTAAATCTAATTTTAAATCACTGAATCGTTTGAAGTTATGAAGAACTATCTTTTGTATTTTTATCATAATATTGTTTTTAATAACTCCTCACATCATTCAGCATCAACGCCGCCTTCACCACCGCACTTTTGCCCGATGAGTTGCAGCCCGTGAGAACGGTGATGGGTTTGAGGTCAACAGTTACGCCATCTTCGTCGAATATGCGGAAATTCTATATTGTGAGTTTTGTATACATAATTTATCAGTTATTATCGGTTGTAAATATACAAAACTTTTGCGGAACTGCGGATGGCTCCGCAAAAGTTTTTTCAGATTAGTCGATGTTCCACACAGCATCGGGGTCGCCATCAAATGCAGCATCTATGGTAAAATCATCCCAGCCATTGGGACCACCATATTCTTCGTAACTACCCCAACCCTCTTCGTCTTCCCACGAATTGTAATCTTCGTAATCGGGTTCGTAACTTGATGTCATCTCATTCACACCTCCTTTTCTTGTTGTTTCTCTTTGTTTGACGGTGCAAAGATATGAGGGCGTTACGAATCCTATGTTCGCAAAAATTATTTTTTTTATTAATGCCACAAAAAAATGGCCAGGGCAATTGGAGAAAGGGTGTTCTTATTGGTGGATATAAGTTATTTATACGATTGATTGTTAATTACTTCCCAATGACCGTTTTTCTTAGCACCAACACGTGTGATAGTTCCATCTATCCTCATTTGCTGCAACATACGTTTGATTGTGGATTCTGATTTATCTAACAGCAATGCATAATCATTATATGTTCCATACGGATTTTCTTTAAGGACTGCCAACAACTGAGATTTTACCCTGACATTTATCGGGTCATTTTCATTTATCGGGTCATTTACCGTGACATTTATCGGGTCATTTTCATTTATCGGGTCATTTAACGTGACATTTATCGGGTCATTTTCATTTATCGGGTCATTTAACGTGCCATTTAAAGTGACATTTTTATTTACAGGGTCATTTACAGGCTCATTTGCCGTGACATTTTCATTCGTATCTTCTTCGTCAGGGTAAAATTCTGCCATTGCCTCAACATCGGGTTCGTTGCCCATGGTGGGAAGTTTTAGAAATGTGCGGTCGTATTCTTCCTTGACAAAGATTTCGGGGTTAGTGTGATAAACCTTTTTCCAAACGTACACAATGCCGTTGAGACCGCTACCTGCACGCTCGCCAAAACGAATGAACGAAAACATTTTCAGCAAAGTGGCATTTCTTGGGTCGGATACGCCTCCCGACAGAGCCTCGCTTTTTGAAATTCTCATTCCGCCCGGATTGGCAAACACAAAACCATCTTTGTTTTTGCTTACAACAATTCCCTGACGCCCATAATAGTCGGCGTGAACAAGACAATTGGTAACAGCCTCACGCAAAAGTCGATGCAACGGTGTATCGTCAATGCGCTGAAAACCTTTTACAACAAAAGGAATTTTCAGGTCGGATTGCAATTTGGGAAGAATTTTCATTGCAAAATCAAACACATTGCCGCTCCAATCGCCCGACGACGACACAATGCGGTCTTTCCATTTGGCAATGCCAACAACATTTCTGTCTTCCTGATAATCAAGGAAATACTGCGGGAAACGGCGTGTAATTTCGTACTCGTAGCCAAACATCAAGAGACCCGCCTCTGTGGGATGATATTTGCCGTCTTGGGCTGCACCGGTGGCTCTAATGCGACGAAGGAAAATTTCATCGTCGAGAGTGTTCCAAAGGTGGCTTGGGTTGGTCAATTTAAACATCTGACGGTAGCCACGGACTGTTTCCATATTCAAAGCCGTAAGGTCAATATCCTCCACAGCAACAGCATCAAGCGGCGAAATACTTGAATCTCTTAACATTGCGCCTACTTCTTCGGCAGTGCAAAGGTGGTCGCCAGTGCCAAAACGCTTGTAAGTGCCGTTGCGCGGGTCGTTGCCCTTATAAACAGGTCTCACGGTGCGTTCAGCCCTCGGAATTTCAACAACAAGAATTTGCTTGCCGTCTGATTCGAGAATATAAACGCATTTCTCTAAGACGATGTTATGGCTGATTTTCTGACGGTTGTTGACAAGTTTCCAAAAAGTTTCCTTCATTTTTGGGGCGTCTTTCAAACCGTCTTTGATGCAAAGATTGCCATTGCCGTCTTCTTCAACGCCAAGAACAATTACGCCGCCGTCGCTATTTGCAAACGCGGAATAACTCTCCCAAAACGAATCAGGAAAGCCACCCTTCGCACTTTTGCCTTCTAAGTGCGATGATTCGGGCTGTGATAATATGGTGGTTAATGGAATCATATCAATTGCAAAAATAAAAAATTTTGCGGAACTTAGGATGGCTCCGCAAAAGTTTTTTTGTAATTAATTGATTCCTAACCTTTTCCCCAAAAAATGCAGATTTCCAGACCTTTTTTCTACAAAAAATGCAGATTTTCGGAGGTTATTTTGTGGAGATTTGCAGATTTTTGGAAGTTAGCGCAGACTTTTCGCCGCCTCTACCATATTTTTAATCGCTGCTTTGGTTTCGTCCCAGGCGCGGGTTTTGAGGCCACAGTCGGGATTTACCCAAAGGCGTTCGGCGGGGATGTTTTTCTGGGCTTTAACCAACAGATTTACAATTTCTTCCACACTGGGAACGCGGGCAGAATGGATGTCGTAAACGCCGGGGCCAATCTCGTTGGGGTAACTGAAACGTCCAAACACATCGAGCAACTCCATTTGCGAACGCGAACATTCAATGGTGATTACGTCGGCATCCATCTGTGCAATGTGCTCAATGATGTCGTTAAACTCAGAATAGCACATATGAGTGTGAATTTGGGTTTCGTCTTTAACGCCCGACGACGACAAACGGAATGATTTTACAGCCCAATCCAAATAACTGTTCCAATCAGAATGACGCAGCGGAAGTCCCTCACGGATAGCGGGTTCGTCAATCTGAATTACCTTAATGCCTGCACGTTCAAGGTCAACAACCTCGTCGCGGATGGCAAGGGCAATTTGTTTGGTGGTTTCGCTGCGGGGCTGATCGTTGCGCACAAACGACCATTGAAGAATCGTAACAGGACCTGTGAGCATACCTTTCATAGGTTTTTGGGTAAGGCTCTGGGCGTATGTAATCCAATCCACAGTCATAGGCTCGGGACGCGAAACATCGCCAAAAATCACCGGAGGCTTAACACAGCGCGAACCGTAACTCTGCACCCAACCGTTTTTGGTAAAGGCAAAACCATTTAGTTTTTCGCCAAAATATTCCACCATATCGTTGCGCTCAAATTCGCCGTGAACCAGCACATCCAAGCCAACCTCCTCTTGCCATTTTACGGCGCGGGCGGTTTCCTCTTTCAAAAGGCGGGTATAATCTTGGTTTGAGAGTTCCCCCTTGCGGTTTTTGGCACGCCACGAACGCACTTCGGCGGTTTGGGGAAACGAGCCAATAGTAGTGGTGGGAAACTTGGGTAAATGCAAACGCTCTTGCTGTTTTTTGGCACGGGCGGGATAAGGGTTTTTGCGGTTGTAATCATCTGATGTAACGGTATTTACCCTCTCCCCTACTTTGGCATTGTGAATAAGCGGCGATTGTTTGCGGTCGGCATTATCAGCAACATTCTGATTATAAATATTTTGAAGAGCGGGGTCGTTGAAATTTTCGGCTAATGCAGCAAGCGTTACCACCTCGGAAGTTTTTTGGCAAGCAAACGCCATCCAACGTTTAATTTCGGGTGCAAGCGACTGATTATCAGTTTCGGCGGCAAGGTCGTAAGGCACGTGCATAAACGACGACGAAGCACCAACCCAAACCCTATGCGCTCCAAGACGGTTTACAGCCTTGCGGATTAAGGCAAGAGAGGCGGCAAAATCGTTTTTCCAAATATTGCGACCGTCAACCACGCCGAGCGAAAGAATTTTGCCATCGGGAACTGCGTTGATAATGGTATCAAACTCTTCGGGAGCACGCACAAAATCAACGTGAACAGCCTCCACGGGCAACGAGAGGGCAAGAGCGGCATTATCGCGAAGTCCGCCAAAATATGTGGTTAGCACAATTTTTAAATGAGTATTATTGCGGATATAGTTAAACGCCTTGGTATAAAGCGCTTTAACCTTTTCGTCGAGGTCGAGCACAAGGCAAGGCTCATCAATTTGCACCCATTCGGCACCAACTTTTTCTAACGATTTCAACTGCTCGGCAAACACAGGTAAAAGACTATCAATAAGGTCGATACGCGAAAAACCTTCTTCCTTTTCTTTGCCGAGCAAGAGGAACGAAACAGGACCCAAAAGCACAGGTTTGGTAACGATTCCGGCAGCCTTAGCCTCGGCAAACTCGTCGGCGGCTTTGGTGGTGGTGAGGCTAAATTTCTGATTTTTAACAAATTCGGGGACAATATAATGATAATTAGTGTCGAACCATTTGGTCATTTCCATAGCAATAATATCGTTGCCATTGCGCTGAATGCCGTGAGCCATAGCAAAATACAACTCTATAAGATTGTTTTTCAGCGCGTTGTAACGTTCGGGAATAGCACCGAGGGCGAGAGTCTGGTCGAGCACTTGGTCGTAAAACGAAAAATCATTAGAGGGAATAAATTTTACACCGGCTTGTGATTGTATCTTCCAATTTTCTAAACGGATAGCACGTGCCACTTCGAGTAATTGTTCAACAGAAGACTTGCCGTTCCAATATGATTCTTCGGCTTTTTTGAGTTCGCGGTTGCGGCCGATACGCGGAAAACCGAGGACGTTGGTTTTTATTATTTGTGTCATTTTCAAAATTTTAAATTATTAATTCTGCCGCAAAGTTGAAACACAAAACTTTACCATACAAACATTTTTAAAAATTAAGGAAACTTTGCTTTTTATCCCGAAAAAACTATAACTTTGCAGCAAATTATCCTTTAAAACTAAATTTTTACAGAATGGCAAAATTAGACGAAACCGACATCAAGATGCTCAACGTGCTGCAAACCAACTCTGACATCACCACCAAAGAACTTGCAGCCAAAGTAAACCTCACCCCCTCCCCCACCTTTGAGCGGCAGAAACGTCTTGAACGTGAGGGATATATCGATCATTATATGGCTGTTGTCAACCCCGAAAAAGTGGGAAACGGACTTTTGGTGCTCTGTGGCATAACGCTTCGTCAGCACGCCAAAAACCTCGGGCGGCAATTTGTGGAATCGGTGCAGCAAATACCCGAAATATCAGAGTGTTGGAACACCTCGGGCGTATACGATTTTATGATGAAAATCTATGTCCGCGATATGAAACACTACCAGAGTTTTGTGCTCGACACCCTTGGCGAAATCGACTGCATAGGTTCGCTCAATAGTTTTTTTGTAATCGGGACGGTAAAAAGCGGCGGCAAAGTACCGATAAATGGAGATAATTGATATATTTGCAAAAAAATAACGATATGCTTACCAACGGAATTTACACACACACCTACACAGTCAACGCGTCGGATATGACGCCGCAATACAGGATTACGCCAAACGCTATGGCAATGTACTTTCAAGATAGTTTTGCGAGGCTGATGACAATCCACAAATTTGCCGCATTCGACATTGAAAAACAGCAGCGTATGTGGGTAATTACCGAACTAAATTTAAACATCAAACAAACCGACATTTATTGGTCGGAAGCATTCACGGTAGAAATTTGGGTAAGCGAACTAACATCACTACGGATATACTGCGATTTTAGAATTGTGCGCACCCACAATAAGGAGTTAATAGCCTCTGGCACAAGTCAATGGAACATTCTTAATCTCGACACCAAACGTTTAGAAACCACAGATTTTCTTGCCGAAAAACTCACCGTTGTGCCGCAACTAATGACCGAAAGCCACAAAAAAATCCGGTTTCCAAAGGCGCAAACGGTAGATATGCAAATAGAGCATCACCCCACGTTGCTCGACCTTGATTTCAACCATCACGTTACCAATCGCAGTTATTTAAGCATAGCCTTGCTGACAATGCCACCAGAAATACTTGACACACAAAGCATAACGTCGCTCACTGTTCATTGGCTCCACGAAACATATCTCAACGACACTCTCACGTGCAAAATGTCGGATTTAGGCAACGGTCAATATCTGCATACCTTAACCAACAACCAAGGCGTTTTAGTGTGCGAAGTAATGAGCCAATGGCAACCCAAAACCGAAACCCACGATATATGCCAAGTGCTTAATCGAGATTTGTAAACTCCTCAATTACACATTGATGCTTTTTCTTTTCGTCGTAATTGATGCCAATGAAGAGAATTTTGCCGTGGTAATAGTCGAAGGCGTGGAAATATTCTTTGCTTTTGATTTGTTGAATGGCGCGGCCGGGGGTTTTGTTTGACTTTAATTCTATAATCATTGGCGGATATTTGCTGTCGGCGTGCAAAGGAGTATAAATAAGGTCAGCAATGCCATTTCCGGCTGAGGTTTCTTTAAAAACGGTGTAATAATTCAAAGCATCGATAAATGCCAAGTAAACCGCCGAGGCAAGAGCCTGCTCGTTGTCGTAATTGCGGTGCGATGCCACGTGGATATGGCTGCGGTTGAGAGCTTTGGCAACCTCGCTGCCGTTGAGTTGAAGCGTTTGTTGAAGTAACTCTTCCGAAGCCTTGATTATTTGGTCGGTAACGCGGTAAGTTTTGTCATCTTCCAAAGCGTTGAACCATTCTAAACGAACCTCCTTGTTGGGTATGCGGCAGGTTTGGGTGTTGTAGTCGTAAGCCAAATAGCCAAGGTGAGTCAAGTAGGTAAAAGCGTCGTCCTTATTGTTAAAATCGGTCATCGTGTTCATATAACGGCTTACATTAACCTTTACATTTTCGCCCGAAACCATTTTTATTACGTCGTCTTTCATTCCCTTGAAATTGGCATTCAGACGGTCGATAATTACTTGATACGAAGAGGTTTTGCTCCAATGGCCTTCAAAACGGCGATTGTTTATACTTTTTATCACCGACTCAGGATTGTAAATATCAAAACCATTCTGACTATATCCTTGATACCAATTTTTACATTCAGTGTGGTTGATTTGATATTTATCGCAGAGAATGGCAACTTCTTCATCGGTAAAGCCCACATACTCTGACAATTCTTTTGCATCAATAATTGTGTATTCATCAAAATTATTGAGTTTGCTCTGCACCTTGTCGCGCACCACGGGAAGGATACCTGTAATGTAGGCAAGCGAAATGGCAGGTTTGAGGGTATTGCTTTTAAACAAGCCGTTGAGAAATTCTAAATAGTCGGCAAAAAGTTTAGGCGAAACATTCATTCGCACCAACGCATCGTACTCGTCGAGAATAATCACAAAAGTTTCACCTGTGGCGGCGTAAACTCGAAGCATACACTTTGCAATAGTGTCATTTTCAGCAAATTGGACATCAGGAAACTCTTTTACAAACTCACTTCTAACAAAATCGGTTAGTTCGTTGAGCATATTGTCCTTATCGTTGGTATTCTGATACTCGCTGGCAACATCTATTGCAATAAAATTCAGTTTGTTAAGATATTTTTCGTAATTATCTGCCTTGGAAATTTTCAAGTTTTTGAACATCTCGCGCGAATCGCAACCCTTTGAATAATAAGCGCAAAGCATATTAGTGGCGAAAGTTTTACCAAACCTCCGCGGACGCGACACGCATATATATTGGTTGCATTTGTCGATAAACTTGTTTAATTCGCTAATCATCATAGTTTTATCAACATAAATATCGGCAGCCAAAATTTGCTTAAAGCCTACATTACTCGGATTCAAATAGATGCCCATAATATTGCGGTTTATTTTTCGGCAAATATAAAAAAAATGGATATATTTGCAAAAAAAATAATATGGATACTCAGCAACAGATACCCAAAGAGCAACTCCGCAAATGTCCATACTGCGGTGGACAAATACCATTGGTATCAAATGAGTGTCTTTATTGCGGAAAAAGTCTTACAAACATTACAAAATCAGCAGACGAGGTTACACCAAACGATGAAGAAGAAATCAAAAACTGTCCCGACTGCGGTGCGCCGTTTCCGCTGTTGAGCAATATATGCACATCGTGTGGACATATACTTCACCAACAACGCAGCAGCGAAATCAATATCACAAACCTGCTGGCTGGCATTACCGAATGTATCAATAGAATCAAAAACATTCCTAAACCAACATTATTTCAAACAGTTATCTATTGGATATTTTACATAATAATATTCATAGATGTGGCTATATTCATCTACTCATTGATATTTGATAGTGTTTATTGCAGATTATTTAGTCTTTGTGGCTTAATAGGCTGCGGACTGGCAACTATATTTTTGCAACAAAAAAAATGGAGCTTTGTAAATACAAAATCACCAGTGCAGATAGCCGACGAAGAATACTACAAGGCAAGATATGCCCACGAAATGTATTTGCGCGAAGTTGCGGCTTTTTATGGCGACAACAAAGAGGCACAAAAACTATTAAACGATTATTCAGTGCTCATCAACAATCTACGAAATGAAAAAAATAAAAACCGTGCTAAGATATACACAATTATATCGTTATTTGTGATAGCCTTTATTGCATCCATTTTCATAATCAAGCACCACAAAAGCCACCCAACAGTAACACCTATAACTGTATACGACACTCTATACGTTACCAAAAACGAAGATGCACAAAAGGCTGCAATCAACGATTTTGCCAAACATTTGATGCCATATCCCCCGAATATAGGCGTAAGTAAGGAGTTAGAAGAAGTATTTAAAGCTGACCACTACGCCGACATAACATTTGTGGTAGCACATCAAACTAACAATAAACTGGTTTACCGGTGGAAAGTAAACAACGTGAAAATTTCAGGGTATAGTCCGAAAGATAGTCTTGGAATAATATTACTCGACAAAGACCATAACCCTATAACAGGCCCATTGAGCGAAAGCGTCAAATCCTATTTTAGAGGCAAATTCAAAGTGGATTCATACGAGGATTTTTGGTCGGTAGGTGTTACATCATCAATCGATGACTTGAAAAAAATAGCCGACGAAGCAATGTTTTACACTATAACAGCAGAACAATGAACAACGACAAAACAGAGTTTCGCATAATAGCATCTAATTTGGAAAAACTTCTGCTCGAATACAAAAAAACGTATCCAAAGAGTTTCGGGCAGATTCTCCTATTGGATATTCCTATTTATGCATTGTTGGCAGCAGCGGTAGTCATTTTTTCTGTTATTCCATTTACATTTTTCAAGTATGCGATATTCGGTATTTTCATTTTATCTATTCCACTACTTTATTCACGCTACAAAGGCTCAGAGATTAGAAAAGTAGTAGAAGAAAGACGACACTACTCAGAAATTCAGAGTGATTTAAGAGTCAAAATCAGACAACTAAAAGCCGACCGGTATTCAAAATATCCTGATGTTAAAATCTATCTAAAAAAATACAACAACGAACTTAAAGAAGTAGAGCGTCACAAACAAAAAATCTTGGATCTTTATCATCTGTTTGTCGCGGGCATTATAGCACTATTTATCGGTGGAATTGTGTTAATATATCAACAACAAGGTCTAAAAGATTTCGACAAAATAGTTAACCTAATACCATCAAATAATAAATATGTAGCCACAATAAAACCACTTGCCACCAAAAACAATCCTTATATGGAACAATTGGGTCGCGACAATATTATTATAAAATATGACGAAGAACACTCAGTTTTCACCACTGACCTAAAAAAGGTTTGGATTCCAGCCAACATATATCTGCGGTTGATGATTACCGACACACTTGGTCATCCTGTAAACGGAATGCAATCTTTTATCTTCCATAGACCCGACTTTAATTTTCTATCTAAATTTTCAATAGAAACCTATATTGTAAACGGTCCCGAAGATTACAACTACGAAATCAACCGCCGCGTAAACTATCTTCACAAATACGGCAGCAATTTCAGGTATATTATTGAAGAATACGAATAATTCTTGAAGTTTCTACTTCCCCACCACCTTATCCCTCATCTCTTCGGGTAAAAGTTGGCGCACGGTGTCTACGCAGTCAAAGGGAACAACTATGCGCTCGATATTCTCGCAATCCTCAAAGGCACATTCGCCAATCGACAGCAGTCCTGAGGGAAGGTTTAGGGTTTCGACGTTAACAAGTCCCGAACAAGCGTATGGCGCAATATTCTGAATAATGTCGGGTAGGGTTATCCACTGGCTTGCTATCCCCCAATGCGACACAAGGGTGTTAGTGGCGTAGTCGATAAGCATATTGTCCTCTACCATAAAACGTGGTGAACGCGACTCTACATTCAGCGCAGACACACACCCTGCAAACACACCTCCACCTATCTCGTTAAGCGATTCGGGCAGCACCACGTGGCTTAATTGCGAGCAGAACGCAAACGCCTTAGCACCAAGATATTCCAACCCCTGCGGCAGAATCACCTCGCTCAGATGCCAACTACCTTGGAAAGCCTCATCGCCTATCTCCTTTACAGTTGGCGGCAGTTCCAAAGTTTCAAGCGAATCGCAGGCGTAAAAGGCGTTACAACTGATAAATTCAAGATTTTTAGACCAAGTGATATTTTTGAGAGCAACGCAGTGAGAAAACGCCTCTGCGCCTATCACCGTTACAGTGTCGGGAATCACAATGCTTTCAAGTTTTGTGCAAAATTCAAAACTATTGTTGCCGAGATATTTTAGACTATTGCCAAGGTGAATGTTTACAAGGTGGTCGCAAAGCGAAAAAGCGTGATTGCCAACCACTCGGACGTTTTCGGGCAGCGTTACCTCGGTGAGAAACTTGCAATTGAAAAACACATAGTCGTCGATGATTTCGATTTCGTCGGGAACGGTAAACACTGAATCGGTGCCGAGATAAGCCAAAAGCATTTTGTTTTTTCGGTCGATTAGCATCTTGTTTTCAAACACCAATTCGGGGTCTTGCGAATCAATCTCTAAATTATAACAGGCTCGGAACGCCCCCCACCCCAAAAGGTGCAAATCGGGCGGAAGATTAACGTATTTTAGGCACTTGCATCCAGAAAACGCACCGCCGCCAATCAGTTTTACCGATGGAGGAATGGTAATGCGCTCCACACGATTGCAGTTTTCCATATTGCCGTCGAATATGATAAACGCCTCTGCGCAGATAATCTCGGTGCCGGGTTGAACCATATAGTCGGTTACTTTCGGGTCGGTAAATCGGATAAGTTTTTTGCCGTCGGGCGAATAGAGCACGCCGTACATATCCTTAACGGCAGTATCAAAATCCTCGGCGGTAGTACCTGTGGATTCCATCATCGCGTAAAATTGTTCCTCGGTGATTTCTTCGTTCTCGTCCATAAAATTGTTAATCAGGCGTTAATAATGTTTTATTTAAACTAAACCTTAAAGAACTTGACAATCTCTTGGAGTTTTTCGGCTTGCTGCATAAGGTTTTCGCTGCTTGATGCCACCTCCTCAGAGATGGTTGCCACCTGTTGGATTCCGGTGTTGAATCGCTGAACGGCAAGGTTGATTTGCTGACCTCCCGTGGCTTGTTCGCGGCTCGACGAGGCAATTTCCTGAACCAAAACTGTGGTTTGCTCTATTTCGGGCAACACTTTTGAGAATACGCTTCCTGTGAGTTTAGCAAGGGTTACGCCGCCCGACGATACCGAGTCGATATCTTTGGCGGCAATGGCGCATTTTTCGGCAAGTTTGCGCACCTCGGCAGCCACCACAGCAAAGCCTTTGCCGTGCTCGCCTGCACGTGCAGCCTCCACAGCGGCGTTGAGGGCAAGAATATTGGTTTGAAATGCTATATCGTGAATAACGGTGATTTTTTCGGCAATTTCGGTAATGGCGCGGACGGTTTTTTGCGCAGCCTCGTTACATTCTCGAATAGATTTCGACGACGCATTGGCAATAGTTTCGGTTTTGATAGCGTTTTGGCTATTCTGCTCAATGGTAGACGCCATTTCTTCTACCGCACTGCTTATCTCCTCGGCAGATGCAGCCTGCTCGTTGGCACTTCCGCTCATCTGCTGACTTGCTCGGTTCATTTCGCCAGCCGCAGTGTTAATAGCCTCCGAAGTGGCTGTTATAGAGCGCACTATGTCGGTGAGGGTGTTTTTCATATCAGCCATCGAATTGTTGAGAATCGACAGTTCAGAATCGCCCTCAGTATGTTCAAAATCGGTGGTAAGGTCGCCCGAAGTAAGTTTCATCGTTTTGGCAGTGTTACCACGCAAACCAGTAGTAATGATAGTGGTACAGCGCACCAAGAAAAACAATACCACAATAAATATAATTACAAGGAGCGTAAAACCCACAATGCGCATCTCTTTGGTAGAGTATTCGATATCCTCGGCGTGGCGCGACGAAAGACGCTCAACAACAAGGCTAAGTTCTTCGGTACGCGCTTTGAGTTCGGCGCTCAAATTTGGAAGTTCAAACAAAGCCTTACGCATATCCCACGACTGCTTAAACACCACGTCGCTTTTGGCGAGGTAGTCAGTTTTGATTTTGGTAATCTGGGTGTATTCGCGTTTTAGTTCAGGGTCGAATGTGGCTGTGGCAAGACTTTTTTCCACGGCGGCATTTTCGTTGAGGTATTCGTCAAGAAGAATATCATCGTTGGTGATAACGGGTAGCGAAAGAAGCTTGTTGAGAAGCATATTACGGCGCAACTGCTCTGCCTGAACTGCATATTGCGGACGATTTTTGATACGCTTAAAGAATTTATCCACGCGGCTTTCGTAATCTTGCTGAATGCGAGATAGTTCGGCGTTAGCATCAGCGGTTTCGGCATTGGTTTTAATAATAAGGTTGTAGAGGCTTTCGAGCAAGTCGAATTTAACTTTTACCGAATCGTAAGCAGTTTGAAGTTCTTCGGGAATATCACCACTGCAGACCAAGGTGGTTAACGTTGAAAAATCATTATAAGTTGCCTTATACGCCTCATCGCCCCTTTTTCGCGATTGCTCGTCCATAGCAGCAGTGCTGAGTAGTTCTTGAAACGCAGCCGCC
>JAFPYT010000372.1 GCA_017394445.1 Bacteroidales bacterium
ATTTATTCTTGTTGTGAATTGCTTTCAAATTTTTATCTTTGTGTCGTCAGACACAACTCGATCTGAACAAAGAGATGACACACAAAGAGTTACAACGCTTTAAGAAAATAAAAAAAAGCGTTTCTGACTAAAACAAAAAACCGCCAAATGGCGGTTTTTTGTTTTCTAAAAGAGTTCAAGTTGTTGAGGTCCTTTGTCGGGAGAGGTGGGATTGCGACCATAAAAAATCTCTATCGCTCCAAATTGTTTGTCGGTAACACACATTACACCCACTTTGCCTTCTTCGGGAAGAAACGACTTCACACGCTTGATATGCACCGCCGCATTTTCGCTACTTGGACAGTGGCGGATATACATCGAAAACTGAAACATTGTAAAACCGTCTGCCATAATCTTTTTGCGAAAATTGGCAGCCGCCTTTCGTTGTTTTTTGGTTTCGGTAGGAAGGTCGAACATCACTAACACCCACATAATTCTATATTCGCTTAATCGGTTTAGCATATCATTTCGGGATAAGAAATTTTACGAATAGTGCCGTCGTAACATTTGTAGAGAGAGGCTGTGGTGATGGTGGCTGCCACCATCAAGGGACTACGCTTGCCGTCGATTACCACATCGAGCGTGGGTATTGATAGAAACTCCGCTTTGAAATCTTTGTCAATTTCGGTCTTGTCGGGATGTGATGTATAATAGCAGTAAACAAAATAGTCAACGTATGGGCGATAAGGCTCCATAATATCGTCGGCGAGACAATAAGCATTATAACGGTTGTGGTGATGAATGCCGAGCGTGGGCAATAGTCCGCTACTCACCAGCGAACGGGCTATCACTGCTCGGAGTATAGCATAGCCATAATTGAGATAACTATTTGGAGCGATGCCTTCGCGGTCGCGAACAAAGTTATCTATATGAGATTTAAACAAATTTCGCCAATAATATGCGGCGGCTCGTCCTTCGGTATTGTCGGGGTCGCCGCTACGCACTTCGTTTGCCCAAACGTGCATACAATTGTGGCTGTCGCCGGATGTTTTTTCTAACACCGCCGCTTGATTAAGGATTTTCTGCCTGATGGTTTGTTGCCAAAGTTGTTTTTTCAATGGCAACGAGACATCTATCTGTGAGCGGAAACGTTCGCTCTGCACGGTGTGTCCACATAGTGGAAGCATCAAGCCCACTGGCAAATGCGAACCGTCGCAAGTGATAAGGGCGGTGTTATTGTCCAACAGTTTTTCTATAAGACCTTGGGTAATAGTTATTTGTCTATTATCCAACACCACAATGCCTATATCCTCAATCGGGACGGTTTGAGTAGTTTTTTCCTCGAAAATGGGCGGCACTTTTTTATTATATGCCGCCCCGGGAAGTTTAATCACCATTTGGCTGTTGTTCAGCGACAGGTATGCCGGGTTGCTGAAACATAATGTTCGTTTAATCATATTGACAAGGTTAATTTATTGGTTTTGGTATAATTAACCGCGTCAATATGTGTGCCAATTCTATTTTAAAACAATTTCGCCAATTTCTGTTATAGTAAAATCTCTATTTTCTATCAAACAATTAAAACTATTTGCTACCAACGTCAATTGTGCTTGATAAATAGACTTGTCGAAAGTTGTAAAATCTTCTTCTTTTTTGATGTCATTTCTTGCATCAATATGGTTTCTAAGATAGATACAATTTGCCCCTTTAAAATTAAACTTATACACAATGTACAATCTTCGGCTGAGTTCTTGACGTGGCAAATCTAATATCTCATCAGGTGATTGCTCCCACATTATAACCCTTGTACCGTCTTTAACAATTGCCGTCAAATTGAACTCACATTTTTTCTCAACCACATGATTGAAATACTCAATCTTTTTTAAATCATCTACACTTTTTATATGCAATTGTGCAATCTCAAAATAGTTCAAAAACTTGAACATACGTTCAACTTTCCCTTTTTTAACACCTTCGTATAATAAACAAAGGTAATTACGATCGTTTTGAACATAGTAATAGTTTTTGTAGTCTTTTGACGATGGATAGGTCTGTTTTTTTATTGCTAATGCAGTTGCTTTTGTAAATATACCTCTACCGACAGCCGCTTTACAGCGGACATGACGTATTGGTAAAACCGGTTGACCGTTTTTAGTGATCTTAATTTCATTTCCATCTTTGTCCAAAAGCCAAATAGGTTCTTTAATGGCGGTTTCAAAAGATTTGCCATCGGCTTTTCTTTGAGCAAGAACAGTTTCAATCCTTTTGCGTATTGTCGGGTCTAAAATGTTTTTAATGTCTGACTCTTTTAAATCGGATAATAGTATCCGTTTTACCATAGTAATTATTTCATTGCCACTCTTGTCTGTATCATAAACATAATGACCATCTTTTACAATAGGTAATCCGTTATCATCAGTTTTAGGATATTTAACTGCACCATAATAAGTATCTTTATGTAAAGGTCCTCTGATACAATCTCCTGTAAGCCATTTATCTTTTACAACTTTGCCTCTGATGCGTTTTCTGCGGTGAGCAGGGGTAAGTGTTTGGTCTTTTGATTGATGGTTAATCAAAATATTTTTTTCGATATATGGCACAATAGACGAAGCATCACCGCCCAAACCGCATTTCCGGCGTTCAAGATTCAGTTGTTGTTCTAAATCGGAATCATTTTTGCCTAAATGTTTATTTTCCAATTTCTTATAAAACAATTCCAGCATTTTGTCACGTTGTGCCGTTGTGGGTATCAGTGTAAGAATTGCGGCATCAATGGCATGATGCGAATGGTAGTCTCGCGATTTCTTTTCATCTATCTGTACACCAAGAATTTTTCTAAAATTGGCTGTTACGTTACCTTTTTGCACTTCCACTTTATTGAAAACAGTTTTCAGATAGTGAAATGCATATTTGGTAATAATGCGAGTGTCAACAAGTTGACTATTTCTAAAACCGTCGGTAACTTCTTTCATTTCAAAGCGTTCAACCTTGTTTTTCCAATAGTCGAGTTCCATCTGCCAAAGATGTTTCTGCCTAATACATTGATCTTTGCGGTCTTTGTCCATCGCCCTTTTTGATTGGGCTTTCCAAAAATCAACATTATCTTTAAGGTGTTCTACTTTGTCTTTCCAAGGCTGAATCCTTGCAAGAATCTCGTCGTAGTTGTCAAGTTGCGATGGTATTTGGTTCTTTTTTACACTTCTATTGAAATGGGCATCACATATAGTTAGATTTGCCAACGAATCATCGAAACATTTGCTTCGAGGTATTGTGTGCTCAATATCAAAAGCATTGTCGGCAAAAAGGTCGCTTATTGAGATAAATTTGCCGGTATAAAGGCACATAAATTTCTGTTCTGTCCACAAACGATATTTGGTGATAAGATTCTTTTTGTATTTTTCGTAGTATTTTTCTTCTACTGTATCACCCTCATTTTTTGTTTGTTCCATCAATAAACGCACCTTATCCACATCTTTGTTGTCGCGGGAGTATTGCGTTATCATCTCTTCAAAGACTTTGTTTTCGGCTTCGCGTTGTCTTTGGTACGCCTCTATTGCCCAACGCATATTAGAATCGTTGAGTTCGCGAGCGGTTTCCACCACCACACGTGTAGTGTCGTCGATAAGCGGATTGCCGTTTTCATCGTTGGTGGTTAGCAATTTGTTAATCATTTTGCGCAGCGAATGAAGCACTCGCATTGCCATAGGATTTTTGAGAGCCCCAATTATAGGACTGCCCAAAAGTTTTACATATCTGCCGTCGCCGATATTTTGCTCTTTTGCGGGAGCATAATATTCTATCATTGACGGATGATAGATTTTTTTCAACTGTTTTGGGTCAATAAAATCGTATTTCGTTTTGATACACTCTGCCAACGCATCGGCAAGTTTGGGTAGTTTGTAATAGTCGCGATTCGACGATGCAAAAAAATCTTGATAGAGTTTTTCTGCGGTGGCAATGATTTCATTTCGTTCTTCGGCAGATTTGCTTTGCCAATTGTGTTCGCCAAATGTTTTTTTAGCCATTGTTAACACGTCGTTTTTATCACTTTCAAACAAAACGTAGTCGGTATTGTTACGTGCAAATTGTTCGTTTGGCTCCAACGATTTATAATTGGCAATCAACGAATTAACAATATAATAGATTGTTTTTTGTTTCCTATTTTCGTCGGTTGCATTTTGCAAAAGCGAAACTATTTGGCTTTCGTTTTCTGCCCATTTCTCCTCGCCAAAAATATCTGGCAGTTTTGCCAACAATGCCGAATGAGAATACAACATTCCTTTTTCAAGGAATCTGGTTATATTTCTAATGGCCTTTAAACTCAGCATTGAATATCCTTGCTTTATTGCGCCAAAAAGACTTACAAGTTGTTTTGCTTTGCTTTCATCAAATTTTAATTTCTCTATGGCAAACATTTTTACAAACGCCTCATCCTCTGCCGTAAAACACACGTGCCACAAATCGTATGCATCGTAGCAAGCGTGTTTTATTTCACCTTTCTTTTTCTCAAATGATGTTTCATATTTCCAAGACTGCCAATCATCGCCAAGAAGTTTTTTCAATCTTGCCGACACAGGACAGCCCGAAACACTTGTTTTATCTTTGTAGTTGATGGTTTTTGCATAGTAATCAAGATGTTTGCCGATTTGTTTTTCAATCCATTCTCTTATTGCTTTAAAATCGAAATCA
>JAFPYT010000373.1 GCA_017394445.1 Bacteroidales bacterium
AATTGCTAAACAAATACGTTATTACCAAACGACTTTTTGGCTTGCAAAAATTTATTACCATAACGGTTCGCGGCAAAAACAAAAACACCGGAAGTATCGAAGAATACACATTTCCTTCGTTTAACATATCGGCATTACCGTCGAGCGACATCGAACAGTTAGAAAAACTTCTCAACAAATACATCAACATCAATCTCGAACGTATATCGCAAAGCAAATAATATGAGGCGAGGTAAAACTTGCAATTTATGGCTGTTTAACAGGCGCGGCAGTGGGAGGATTTATTAAATGGCTCTCGGTAAGATAATTGCAACAGCGGCATTGCTAATTATTTCAAGCAAAGCTAATGCTCAATTTCATTTTGCGGCAGAGGCAGATTTTACCGAAGAAATCACCGACGGCAAAACAATAAATATAGTTTCAAAAGGTCATTCGCGATATAGTCAACTAAGTCAAAAGCTTGTAACAACTTACATTAATCCTACTACAGCCACAATAACTGTAAATAGCGAACAACCTCAGCTAAAATATTCTATACTCTACCGAGCTGTTAATAACGGGTTTGCTACCACACCAGCAGTTGAATTCAACTACAAACCAGTTTCGGTAGAAAAAAAAGATAAATCGGTGATTATTACCTATATGCTCGATAATAATTATACCGACACTCTCAACACACCCGACATGGTGGTTAAAATATTAACCTCGCAAACCAACAACCGATTGGACGCTGAAGTAATGTAAATTAACAACAAAATCATATCAAAAACATTTTATTACGACTACCAAATAACAAACGGAACAGATATACCCACACGAATTATTTCAGTATCATACGGCAAAAACGAAATCTACTCCAAAACCATCTACACAAACATTGAAATAGATAAACAAACAGCAGAAATCAACATTTTAAACCCTTCGGAACGCAATAACAAATGCGAATACGAGGTTAAAATAAATTACAACGGAATATTCGCATTTTATAAGCGCATAATATCGCCACAGGATATACAGAAATGCTCTTTCTATCCATCGTGCTCGCAATACAGCATAATGACAATGAGTCAAAATGGATTTTTTTACGGGTTTGCCGACACATTCGACCGCCTAATACGGTGCAGCGGTGCCGACCATTCAAAATACGAATTTGACCCAAAACATAACCTGCATATCGACTATCCGCTGAATAGAAAAAAATGAAAAACGTTATTTATATATTTTTATACTGTTTGGTAGCAAATCTTTCGTATGGACAAAATCTCTACGACACCACACATACCAAGATTTTTGCACAATATCTCTATAATACACAGCAATACAGATTTGCAGCCGAAGAGTATTCTTCATTAGCAAGCAATACTTTTAGTAATAATTTAGATTATGCAACAAAAGCGGTTGAATGTTATTCGTTTATCTATGATTACAATAATGCAGTTAACGAATTTAGAAAACACATTTTGCCAATAGCAAAAGATAGCAACAGCATATATTTCGATTATGTAAAACTCCTTATCAAAAATAGCAATTATGCCACAGCCCATAATTATTGCGATTCGATAAAAGCACCATATATCATAAAAAATTATAATATTAAACAATGTCTGTCGATAATAGACAATTTACCGCCCGTTAATAATGAAGAATTGCTGTTACCCGAAGTTAAAATGTTCATAAACAAAGAATTAAAGCAAAAAAAAATGTTTCCTGCAGTAACAATGTCAGCGATTTTGCCCGGAACAGGAAGAATATACTGTGGACACATACGCGAAGGCATTACTGCATTACTACGAACATGTTTTGACTATATGCACGTGGCTTACGGATTTCACAAATATGGATTCAAAGATCCTTATCCACTGATTTTTGCTACTGTTTCGGTTTGTTTCTATATTGGCAACATTTTCGGAACAATAAAGTCGGTAAAAAAATACAACTTACAACAAAAACACATTAGAGATGCGCAAATTATTGATTACATGTATAATAATCTTTTTTAACAACATAGTAAATAGTCAAAATGCCGATTCGGTTTTTCGCATTGCACTTTATGCTTTTGCTCACAACGATACTTTATTGGCACAAAAAGAGATACAACGTGCTATCTTATTTGATACTTCAACAACAAATCCTCAAAAATACATAGCGGCTGCCACCATTTATGCAGCATCGGGCAATATCAATAAAGCTGAATTCTTTTTAAATCAAACATATCAAAAAGTAAACAACAAGTTACATCATAGCGAAATACTTTTAACTAAGTCAGATATCTATATATCAGCAACAAAATACTTTAATGCAATAGCCACATTATTGCAAATAGACACAGAAGAAAACAAAGGATTAGACACAGCAGTAAACATACGTCTTGGCATTTGTTATTTTAATCTTCAGCGTTACAACGAAAGCCAAGAATGTTTTTTAAAGGCAGTTACCGAAAGTCAAAAACCTGAAATAGAGAAAATAATACGCAAAGCCAAAAAGCAACGCCACCCATCGCCGCTAATATGCGGAATATCAAGTGCATTGATTCCAGGAACGGGTCAATATATGTCACTGAGAGTGGTAGATGGATTATCGTCGGAGGTAATCTTAGGTTCGCTTGCACTTCTTGGTGTATATTTAGCCGAGCATTATGGCAATTGGACAGCAATTTTGTGCGTTTTACCATGGGTGCAACGTTATTATTTGGGCGGTATCAAAAACGCTGTGCAATGTGCCCGTAGCCGAAAAGTAAATAAAAATAGGCATTATATTTGTTTAATAAATAATATGTTAAACATTGAAAACAATTATCTAAAATGAAAAGATTTATAATATCTCTCGCATTGATGCTCATGACAGGAGCAATAGTTTCGGCGCAAAGCTATTACAATGAGCAATGGCTTGCCAAACAAAAGATTTTTACCAACATGGAAGAAGCACTTGGTAGCAGCGACAATTGTGTGGTTTTAGACCTCAGCAATCGTAGCCTATCGTCAGTGCCATCGCAAATATCGCAACTTAAAAGTCTAAAAGCTATATATTTACAAGGTAACTCTATTACAGAACTACCTGCAGAGTTGTTTCAGCTTACCGAACTCCGCTATATATTTGCCGACCAGAATGCAATTGGCAAAATTCCGGCTGAGATATCAAATCTCAAAAAACTAAAACGCATTTCACTTGCCAACAACCGATTAAGCGACATTTCGCCACTCTTCAACTGTCCGGCATTAGAATCCATTAGTATATCTAACAACTTGATAGCCAGCGTTCCTGCATCAATATCAAATTTAAAAAATCTCAAAGAACTTGATCTCTCGTTCAACAAGATAACAGCATTTCCAACAGCCGTCACCGAAATCAAAACGCTTGAATCGTTGATGCTTGCAAGCAACACAATTGCCACAATACCGACATCGGTAGCCAACTTTAAAGCTCTAAAAGTATTGTACTTAGACAATTGCAAAATACGCGACATGACGCAAATTTGTAATATCACCACACTCACAAGGCTTTCGCTATCGGGCTGTGGAATAACTATTATTTCACCAAAAATTTCGCAATTATCTAATCTACAAAGGCTTATTTTAAGTCATAATAACATATCAACATTTCCAGACAACTTGACAAAGATTACATCACTTATTTTTCTCGACCTGAGCAACAATAAACTTTCAAAAATGCCCAACTCAGTTTCGTTGCTAACAAACCTCTTCGATTTTAACCTCTGTAACAATTTATTTGAACAGTTTCCCGAACTTTTACAAAATTTGCCGGCTCTCAAAGCTGTTGGTTTGAGCGGCAACAAGACCCAAATGATGCCGCCAATGCTCACATACGAACGCGACGTTTATTAAAAAAACAAAAAAAATTATATTACTTGCCAAAAATAGTTCGCATTTGCAAAAAATGTATTATATTTGAACTATCATATTTTAAAACAGCAATTATTGGCACTGTAAATAATACAAATGTTTGAAGACCCTGACATATTGACATTTATAAGAACACTGCGCGATTATGCAGGTTACGATTTTTCTAACTATTCAGAAAAATCGTTTCTGCGTCGCGCCGAAAAGATAATGATGGACTATAAATTAGACATCCATGGACTTATAAGTAAAGTTAAAAGCGACAGATTATTTTTAGAGAAAGTAGTAAAAGACATAACCGTTAACACCACCGAACTATTTCGCGACCCTCAGGTGTGGCACGCCATAAAATACCGCATTCTGCCAAGATTAGCCAGCAAGCGCGAAATCAATATCTGGCACGCCGGATGCAGCACAGGACTCGAAGTATACTCTATGATTATATTACTCAACGAGATGGGCATGCTTCACCGTTGCCATATTTATGCCACCGACCTCAACACCGACGTTTTAAATACTGCAAAAGCAGGCGTTTATAGTTATAGGTCTATATCAGAATTTCTTGAAAACTTTAACAAGGTATTGTGCGAAAACCCATACAATTTTGACGAGCATCTTGTGGTAACGCACGAAAAATATTTCGACATCAATAAAGTAAAAGACACATTTAAAATAAAACCCGAATTTCTCGACAAGGCTGTATTTAAAAAGCACGACCTTGTAACCGAACCAAATCCGTTTGATGTTGCATACGATATTATTCTGTGCCGCAATGTGTTGATATACTTCAATACCATACTTCAAAACAAACTTTTTATCGATTTTTGGAATTATCTCGACCCATTTGGATCGCTTGTTTTGGGCATCCACGAAAGCATCATTGGTCCGCCGAGTGCCAAATACGAAAAGAAAGGTCTCATTTACAACAAAAAAGTATTTTAAGATGATCGACGAATTTGAAACCATACCATACGAAGATTTTAGAAAAATAATCTCGACAGTAAGAACCCTGCGCGATGTAGATTTTACATACTTTGCGCAAGATATTCTTATGCACCGTATGTCAAGGTCGATGTATATGCACGGAGTGCAGTCGCCCGATCGTCTTATCAATAAACTCATAGCCGACAACTATTTTGCCGACCTATTTTTATCAGAATTGTTTGTACCCACAACCGAAATGTTTCGCGATGCCTCGATGTGGAAGTTTTTTGAAGACAACATTATAGAAAAACTCAAAAACGAAACACTCTGCAAAATCTGGGTACCTCAAATATGCGGCGACGATGAACTATTTTCACTATTAACGATTCTTCATCGCAAACGTATCCTCAACAGATGTACGGTTTATGCCACATCTCCTGTGCAAAAAATTCTCAACGATGCCAAAAGCGGATATATAGAACAGAAAAAAATAGAAATCAGCTCATCCAATTTCAAAAAAATAGACCCTGATGCCGATTTAAACCATTATCTTACCAAAGAAGATAAATACGACTATTTTTCGCAAGAATTGCTCAACAACGTTATTTTTATAAAACGCGGAATCATAGGCACACCTCCGCCCGACAACGGATTCAACCTTGTACTCTTTCGCGACAGGATGTTGTATCTAAACGTTCAAACCAAAAAAGCAGTAATTGATTCGCTTGCAAAAACCATTGTAAGCGGAGGATTCTTTATAATAGGCATACGCGAATACCTCACCGGATGCGATTTCCGTGGTTCATTTATTCCGGTATCGAAAAACGAAAACATTTATGTAAAAAAGTAAGATTATGCAAAATATTGTTATAGGCGGATCGGCAGGAAGTTTTCAAACTGTAACAGCGATATTATCAAGCATACCGCGAAACTATCCTCATGCCATTTTCCTATGTCTTCACCGCTTAAAAAACGTTAGAGGTGGCTTTGTGGAGGCACTTTCGTTAAAATCAAACGTTCCGATTTGCGAACCCTACGACAAAGACTCCGTTATGCCGGGAATTGCATACCTTGCGCCTGCCAACTATCACATGTATGTTGACGCCAACAATCAGTTTTCGCTCTCTACCGAAGAACCCATCAACCATTCGCGTCCTTCGATCGACGTAACATTCTGTTCTATAGCCAAAACATTTAAAAGCAACGCCATTGGCATACTGCTTTCGGGAGCCAACAAAGATGGCGCTGTCGGATTAAAAGCTATAAAAGATGCTGGCGGAACGGTTATTGTACAACATCCTGATGAATGTCAGGTAAAAACCATGACCACAGCAGCTATCAAAATCACCGAAGTAGACCATATAATGTTTACCAACAATATTATAGATTATTTGAAAAACCTTAAATGACAATTATACCATGAAAAAATTCGACAAAGCACAAAAAAATATAACCACAGCACTAACTATTTGGTTAATAGTGTGTATTATTGTGGCTACCGCTACATTTTTACCTTCTCTTCAAGAATTTATCAAGGTTATTCTCTTAGCTTTTGCAGCTATTTCGGCAATCGCAGCTGCAATTATGGCAGGATATGTTAAAAAACAATTCCAAGCTGCCAATACTATGGAATCGCAAATCGATTTTTTATCAATCAAGGGTGTTACCGACGAAAACGCCCGCTCTGATGCCGAAGAAAACAACGAACAAATAAAGCAAGAAAAACTTCGCCAAGAAAAACAAGCAAAAGCCAAACGCGAGGCTGAAGAAAGCAAGCAATTAGACCAAGTGGCAGATAAAATTGCTGCCGATCTTGATCAAACTGCCGACCTCAACGAATATTTCGACAAACTGCTCAGCAATTTTGCAAAAGTGTTCGACATTGTGCAAGGTGTGGCATACGCTTACAATCCCAAAATTGCAAAATACGAAATTAAAAGCACTTACGCATACTACACACCCGATACCGACCGCACTTTTGAAATCGGCGAGGGTATCAACGGACAGGTTGCAAAAGACAAAAAGACTCTTCAACTCGACAACATACCCGAAAACTATATTCAAGTAGTGGTTTCGGGACTTGGTCAAGGCTCGCCCAAACACCTTATATTTATACCGCTCATTTTCGGAAAACAAACAGTAGCTCTTGTAGAACTTGCCACGTTTGAAAAGAAAAACTACAATCTCAATATTCTTTCCGAAAAAATTAATAAGCGCGTGGCTCAACACATTGCCGACAACATCAACATCTCTGCCGAATGAAACGCGCCGTTATAATAGTGGCGGGAGGCAAAGGCCTGCGTATGGGTATGAGTACGCCCAAACAGTTTTTAGACCTCGGTGGAATACCAATCCTTTGCCGCACTATACATCAGTTTCGCAGTTTCGACCCCGAAATAGAAGTACTATTGGTATTGCCCGAAGCATTTATCGAATTTTGGAAAAAACTTTCGCAACGTTTCATACCATTACACGCTTACAAAATAATCAAAGGCGGAGCTGAAAGATTTTTTTCGGTAAAAAACGCAGTAGACTCACTTTCGCCCGAAATCGACCTTGTGGGGGTTCACGATGGAGTGCGTCCGCTTGTGTCGGTAGCCTGCATAGCACAATGTTACACTCAGGCGGCTCTAAAAGGTAACGCCGTGCCATGTATCAATCCTCCCGAATCGATACGCACTATTGGAGAAAATGGAGAAAACCACATCATAGACCGCAACTCGGTAAAACTGATTCAAACTCCGCAAGTGTTTCATGCCGACGTACTAAAAAAAGCATACCAACTACCTTATACAAAATTATTTACCGATGATGCTTCTGTGGTAGAGCAATTTGGCGAAAAAATTAACCTCATAGAAGGCGAAAAAAACAATATCAAAATTACCACATTTGACGACATAAATTTTGCTGAATTCTTAGTTGCAAAATCGCCCAAGAATAATTAATTTTGCCCAAAAACTTAAGCAAAAAAAGTCATGTTTCTTGAACCCAAATGCCACGCCGGAAGCATAGAAGTAATATCAGGCTCAATGTTTTCGGGCAAAACAGAAGAACTCATACGCCGTTTGCGCCGTGCACAAATAGCCGGACTTAAAACTGCAATTTTCAAACCGTCGACAGATACCAGATACAGCCAAACTGCCGTAGTATCGCACGACAAAAACTCTGTGCAATCTATTGTTGTATCAAAAAGTTCTGACATACTGGCACTTGCCAACGACGCACAGGTAATTGGCATCGACGAAGCACAGTTTTTTGACAGCGAACTTACCGCCGTTTGCCGAACATTAGCATTTCGTGGAGTAAGAGTTATAGCCGCCGGATTAGATATGGACTATCTTGGTAGGCCGTTTGGACCTATGGGTGCAATGATGAGCATTGCCGATGATGTAACCAAAGTGCATGCAATTTGTTCGCGATGCGGATCGGTGGCTCAGTTCTCGCACCGTCTCTCTGCCGACGACAAATTGGTAAGTCTCGGAGAAAAAAACACATACGAACCGCTCTGCCGCGAATGTTACGCAAAACTTTCGTCGGTAAAAGAATTAATAAATGACACTTGCGGCTGTAATTAGAAAACTTTATCTTCTGCCCGTACGGTTTTACCAATTGTGCATTTCGCCATGGCTGCCCGATGCTTGCCGACATACACCCACATGCTCGGTATATTGCATTCAAGCTATTGAATATCATGGCATAATACGAGGCACAATCCTTGCCACATGGCGAATACTAAGATGCAACCCCTGGGGCACCCACGGATACGACCCCGTGCCGCCGCCAAATTTTTACAAAATACGCCGTCAACTACGCCGCGCAAAACTAAAATATAAACATTAAATAAGACAATTTATATGCCTGACATTCAGACACAACAACCCACAGACCCTTTTTCGTTAGGAAAAGTACTTGTATTTGACAAACCGTTGAAATGGACATCATTCGACCTTGTTAACAAAGTGCGATATATGCTCAAAACACATCTTGGAATAAAAAAAATAAAGGTAGGACACGCCGGCACTCTCGACCCTCTTGCCTCAGGTGTGCTTATTGTGTGCACCGGCAAAAAAACCAAAGAGATAACCTCGTTTCAAGACCACGACAAAGAGTATATCGCCACAGTTCAATTAGGAGCAACCACTCCGAGTTTCGACCTTGAAACCCAGCCCGAAAACTTTAAAGACGTATCAAACATAACCCGCGGAAACGTAGAAGAATGTCTTAAAACCTTTATAGGCAACCAAATACAATATCCACCTGTATACAGTGCAAAAAAAATCGACGGCAAACCCGCCTATATTTCGGCACACAAAGGCAAAGGCGACGAAGTAAAAATGCGTCCGCACCCAATCGAAATATACAATATCACCATCACCGAATGGGACGACAACACAAAGCAGTTTAAAGCAGTAGTAGCTTGCAGCAAAGGCACTTACATCCGTTCGCTTGCACACGATATAGGACAAAAACTTGGCACAGGAGCCTATCTTGCCGGACTTAGAAGAACCAAAATCGGCGATATTTCTTTAAAATCAGCAATTTTGATAGAAGATTTTGAAAAAAATTTATCAAATTATCAATAATAATTACTATCTTTGCGCCGTTGCAACTTATTATAATAAACTCAACTAAAAAGTTTACGGCCAAATGAAATTATCAAAGTTTAAGTACGAACTTCCCGACAAGCAGGTGGCAATGTTTCCCACCGAGAACAGAGACGAAGCGCGGCTTATGATTATCAACAGAAAAACTAAGTCGGTAGAACACAAGATTTTTAAAGATATAGTAGAATATTTTAACGATGGAGATGTAATGGTGCTCAACAACACCAAGGTATTTCCGGCACGTTTGTATGGCAACAAAGAAAAAACCGGCGCCAAAATCGAAGTTTTTCTTCTTCGCGAACTCAATCACGAACAGCGTTTGTGGGACGTACTTGTAGACCCCGCCCGCAAAATCCGCATTGGCAACAAACTATACTTTGGCGAAGACGACAGTCTTGTGGCAGAAGTAATTGACAACACCACTTCGCGCGGACGCACACTCAGATTCTTATTCGATGGTCCATACGAAGAGTTTAAAAAGACACTTTACAGCATGGGCGAAACTCCCCTGCCTACCAAATATATCAACCGTCCTGTAACACCCGAAGATGCTGAAAACTACCAGACCATATACGCAAAGTACGAAGGTGCTGTGGCTGCTCCGGCGGCAGGCTTGCATTTTAGCAAAAATCTTTTGAAACGTTTAGAGATTGTAGGAGTCAACTTTGCCGAAATCACAGCTCACGTTGGGTTAGGTAATTTCCGCAACGTTGATGTTGAAGATCTTACTAAGCACAAGATGGACAGTGAACAAATTTTTATAGAAGAAGAATGTGTTGACACCGTAAACAAGGCGAAAGACGAACACAAAAACGTTTGCGCTGTAGGCATCACCACACTGCGCACATTAGAAAGTTCGGTTTCTACCAATGGATACCTAAAACCATTTGAAGGCTGGACCAACAAATTTATTTTCCCGCCCTACGATTTTAGCGTTCCATCAAGCCTTATAACAAACTTTCACCACCCATATAGCACAATGCTTATGACCACAGCAGCCTTTGCAGGGTTCGACTTTTTAATGAGTTCGTACCAAATTGCACTCAAAGAAGGCTACCGCTTTGGACCTTACGGCGACGCTATGTTAATCTTGTAAAACATTAATACACTGAAATAAAAAAACGGATTACCACATAGGCAATCCGTTTTTTTTGTCTGTCTTAGGTAAAAGAAAAAAGTTCTGTTAGGTCAAAATATCATTAAATCTCGCTGTAAAAGTCGGCATCATCCATTGCGAGTGTTGCTATCATTTCTACTAATGATGAAGTTTCGGCGCTTTCCATTAAATCTGCGTCAATATTTGCCGGAGTGTAGTATATGTTATTCATAGCAGTTTTTTTTTAAAAGTTGATTTTCTTGTTGATTGCATCGGAAGCTTTTCTGTTGCTTTCCATATATAAGACACATGAAAAGCAAAACACCCTAATAGTAAAAATGATTTTTTTCACTTTTTTCTGCAAAATAGTTTCTATCTTTACGGCACAAAAGTAAAACGTTAAAACCCATATCACAGCATGAAAAAAATTATACTCTTATCGCTTATAGCTCTGACATTTGCAGCTTGTAATATAAAAAATAGCTCTACTCCAGAATCGTCATCAGTAGACGAAACAACCTCTACCACTGCCAACGAACTTGTTGTAGCAGACAAAAACACACCCGAAGAAAGAGGAGGTGCAGGCATTGCAGCTCGCGAAAACGAAGTTCAAGCAGAGGAACCCACCGACTCTCAAAAAGCCGAAGAAACGCTTCCCGTACAATACGAAAACAACGGTAAAATAATAGAACTCACCGACAACACCTTCAATACACTCTGTATCGACACCAAAAACGACGAAATAATGTGTCCCGTACCCTTTATCATCGACTACAATGCCACTTGGTGCGGACCATGTCGTCAAGTTGCCCCCATCTTGGCAAAACTTCAAAAAGAATACGGCAACAAAATGCAAGTTTTTTCGGTAGATATCGACAATTGCCAAGATGCCGCCCAATATTTTGAATTTGATGCAATACCCACACTCGTATTTGTAGATAACGACGGCAATTGCGAACAAATTACCGGAAGCCTTTCAGAATCAGCATTGCGTTCCAAAATAAAAAAGTATCTTAAAATAGATTAACACTCGGCAGGTTCATTTCGGCGTAAATTTTGCAACAATAGAACAAACTGAAAACTAAAACTGTTCTGACTATGAAAAGAATAACCATCTTGTTGATTGCGTTTTTTGCCGCGCTATACGTGCAAGCGCAAACAGAGTTAACCCCCGCGCAAGTAATATTCAACTGCGACGGCAACAAGGTTACCCTCAAAGAGGCCAAAACCGATGGCACTACACTTATTCCCAACTTAGAAATTGAAGTAGTATTTGCTCAATCGGAACTTGCCAAACTCAACACGCAGAACGTTAACTTTGAATTTCGTTGGTTCTACTACATGAGCACCAAAAAGACCCTTATGGCCACTTACACCGTAGCTGCCGACATGGATTCAGTAGCCGACAACCTCATCCGTGTAAAATCCGAAAAGAAAAATGTACGCAAAGGATGGTGGGAAGTCCAAATCAAATGCAAAACCAACGACTCGCAAATAGAGTTCGCCGGTACAAAGGAATTTACCATCCTGCTCAAATAATTTTTAAATTTTAATAATATGGAAATATTCAAAGAGATTGCGCCGCTACGTCAGCGGCTTTCCAAACTCCGTTCTCAAGACAAAACTATCGGCTTTGTGCCCACTATGGGTGCTTTACACGCTGGTCATATTTCGCTTGTAGAGCGTGCCAACAAAGAAAACGACATCACTGTAGTTAGCATTTTTGTTAATCCTACTCAATTTAACAACAAAGAAGACCTCGAAAAATATCCCCGCGACCCCGATGCCGATTTTGCTCTTTTGGAGAAAAATTCGTGCGATATAGTTTTTGCACCCAGCGTAGAAGAGATGTATCCCGAGCCCGACACTCGTGTTTTTTCGCTCGGTTCGGTGGCAGAAGTTATGGAAGGCAAATATCGTCCAGGACATTTCAACGGTGTATGTCAAGTTGTAAGCAAACTACTCAGCATTGTAGAACCCGACCATGCATACTTTGGACAAAAAGATTATCAGCAGATAGCCGTAGTAAAAGCAATGGTTCGCAAATATATGCCCAATTTTGAAGGCGAAATTGTTTCGTGCCCAATCAAGCGCGAAGCCGACGGTCTTGCCCTCAGCAGCCGCAATGTTCATCTCAATCCCGAACAGCGCAAAAGTGCTTTATTAATATCCAAAACACTATTTGCCGCCAAAGAGAAAGCCGATAACGGAGCCACACAAAAACAAATCCGCGACTTTATCAAGCAGAACATTGCCACCGATGCTAATCTCTGCCTCGAATACGTTGAAATAGCCGACAAAGATACGCTACAACCAATAGCAGGCGATTATCCCAAAAATGCAGTAATCTGCATCACTGTTTACGACGGCAAAACTCGACTTATCGACAACATACTCTTGTAAAACATTATAATGAACATCGAAGTATTAAAATCTAAAATACACAGAGTAACTGTAACCGAGGCAAATCTCGAATACATAGGCAGCATAACCATCGACGCTGCTTTAATGGAAGCCGCCAATATCATTGAAAATGAGAAAGTTCAGGTGGTAAACCTAAACAATGGCGAACGCATCGAAACATACGTGATAAAAGGCGAATATGGTAGCGGTTGCATTTGTCTCAATGGTCCTGCGGCACGCAAAGCCCTACCAGGCGATATTGTGATTATAATATCGTATGCATCTATGGATTTTGAAGAGGCCAAAAGGTTCAAACCTTCAGTAGTTTTTCCAGACACAGCCACTAACAAGTTAGTTAAGTAATTGAATACTACCGACCTTACACGATATAGCAAAGCGCATTACACTACAGGGCGCGGATTTATTGTCCGCGCTTTGTGGTATGTAATAAACTATACCGTGTTTGTTTCGCCTTTTGTACCGTTAAACGCTCTCAAACGTTTGATATTGAGAATTTTTGGAGCAAAAATAGGCAAAGGCGTTGTAATAAAACCATGTGTAAACATCAAATATCCATGGCACTTAACCATCGGCAACAACACATGGATTGGCGAAGGGGTGCATATCGACAACCTTGTTGACGTTACAATCGGTGCCAACTGCTGTCTATCACAAGATGCATTAATCGAAACCGGAAACCACAACTACAAGCGTTCAGACTTTTGTCTTATTACCGCTCCTGTTACCTTAGAAGATGGAGTTTGGCTATGCGCCCGCTCTGTAGTAACAGGAGGTACAATCTGCCGCAGTCATTCAGTATTAGCCTCTGCGTCGCTTGCTTCTACCGAATTATTACCTTACTCTATATATAAAGGTGTACCCGCCGTAAAAATCAGAAACCGAGAAATCAATGATTAAAGTCTCTGTAATAACACTTTGCAAAAACAACGCTGCCACAATAACCTCAGCACTGCAATCTTACAAAGAGCAAGATTATCCATATAAGGAGCATATTGTGGTAGATGGCGCGAGTACCGACAATACTTTGAATATAGTAAAGCAATATTGTCCAGACACCGTGGTTTCTGAACCCGACGAAGGAATGTATTATGCTGCAAACAAAGGAATAAGGCTGGCTCAAGGTGATGTTATAGTTTTTCTTCATGCCGACGATGTATTTGGTTCGCCAACTGTTTTGTCGCAAATGATTTCTACTATGGAATCTAATAATACCGATTCGGTTTACGCCGACCTTGAATATGTAGACCGAACCAACCCCGACAAAGTGATAAGATATTGGCATTCGGATACATTTTCGATCAACAAATTAAAATACGGATGGATGCCTCCTCACCCAACATTTTTTGTAAAAAAGAGCATTTACGAAAAATATGGTTTATTTAACACAACACTTAAAATAGCAGCGGATTATGAGCTTATGCTCAGGTTTTTACATCAAGCAAAAATATCAGTATCATACTGCCAGATAGTGGCGATAAAAATGCGGGTTGGCGGCATTAGCAACCGTTCTATAAGCAATATTATCAAAAAAATGCGCGAAGATTTATACGCCGCCCGTAAAAATAAAGTAGGTGGATTTTTTACACTGATAATGAAAAACTTACGCAAAGTAAAACAATTTTTCCAGCATTAAACCAACAATCTTTTAAAACAATAATAGATAGTTTCAAAAATTAATTATTTAC
>JAFPYT010000374.1 GCA_017394445.1 Bacteroidales bacterium
ATCAAAGGTAAGAAATCAATCCTGCCCATCAAAGCCGAAACAGGCTACTCGATACTCGCAATGGTGGGCGAAGGCATGAAAAACGCTGCCGGAGTTACCGGTAGAGCATTCACAACATTGGGCAACCACAATGTAAACATTCACCTTATTGCGCAAGGCAGCAGCGAAATCAACGTGTCGATAGTAATCAAGAGCAGCGACGCACAAAACGCTCTCGAAGCACTTCACAACGAGTTTTTCAAAGAATAACAGAGATTTAGAGATGAAATATATTAGTTCACGCGACAAAAACCATATTGTATCGTTTGAAGACGCAGTAAAACGCGGACTCGCACCCAACAAAGGTCTTTATATGCCTCAAGAGTATATCTCGATGGGCAACGATTTTTGGGCAAACCTATTTGACATGAGCCTTCCCGAAATTGGCTATCAAGTAGGCAAAAAATACGTCGGCGATGAAATTCCCGACAGCGATTTTAAAAACCTCTGCAACGAGGTGCTCAATTTCGATATTCCGCTTGTGCAGGTAAAAGACAACGTATTTTCGTTGGAACTTTTCCATGGACCTACATGTGCGTTTAAAGACGTTGGAGCAAGATTTATGGCACGCTGTCTCGGATATTTTTCGCAAAAAAACAACGAAAAAACCGTAATACTTGTAGCCACATCGGGCGATACAGGTAGCGCAGTGGCAAGAGGTTTTCTCAACGTACCGGGCGTGGACGTAATAATTCTCTACCCAAGCGGCAAGGTGAGCGAAATTCAAGAAAAACAACTCACCACCAACGGCGGAAATATTACTGCATTAGAAGTAAACGGAGTGTTCGACGACTGCCAACGACTTGTAAAAACAGCGTTTGCAAATTTCGACACAAAAAATCGTTTTCACCTCACATCTGCCAATTCTATCAATATTGCACGATTGATACCGCAAAGTTTCTACTACTATTACGCAGTGGCTCAGGCAAAAGACTACGATACAGCCATTTGCGTACCGAGCGGCAATTTTGGAAACCTCACAGGCGGCATCCTCGCTTGGAAATCAGGATTGCAAGTTAATAAATTTGTGGCAGCCACAAATATCAACGACACAGTTCCAAATTATTTGGAATCAGGCATATACACACCAAAACCGTCGAAACAGACAATCTCCAACGCTATGGACGTAGGCGACCCAAGCAACTTTGAGCGACTTGACATCATATTTGACCACGATTCTAAAAAGATGCATCAAACCATTGAAGGATACAGTTTTACCGATGAGCAAACACGCAAAAAGATGCAGCAGGTAAGAGACATTTATGGTTACACGCTCGACCCACATGGCGCAGTAGGTTTTCTTGGAATCGAAAAATACCTTGCATCAAATCCCGGCATCAAAGGCATATTCTTAGAAACCGCCCACCCCGCCAAATTTTTAGACGTGGTAAAAGAGTCTACAGGAGTAACACCCGACTTGCCCGAAACTCTCCAAGAGTGCATGAAAAAATCTAAAAAGTCAATAAAAATTGACAATAAGTATGAAGATTTGGCTCAAATTTTGACGGAAAAATATTTGTAAAACTAAAAATAAAGTAAATTTGAGTAACATTAAAACACATCAATCCGTTTAAAAACACGGAAACGATTATACAACGAAATTAAACCACCTCTAAAAAGCAGGCAAAATGTCAGAGCAAGACACAGCGTTAAAAAACGAAATAGCATACCAACTAACCAAGTATGTATCCAACGACAGCCTTGAATACATATATAGAGGTAATGTAAACTCGGCAATAGCCGAAAATATACTGTGCCTCGCCGAAAACAACATTGGACAAAGCCGCGAAAAGATTCTAATCCGTAAACGCATATATTTTATAATGGTGGAGTGCTTGCAAAACATCACCCGCCATCAAGAAAAAATCACCGACCGCAAAAACGACAACGAAGGACTTTTTATAATGCGCAAAAAGAAATTTGCGTACTATATCACCTCCGGAAACCTTATCAAAAACGACACCATCGACAGCCTTAAAGAAAAAATAGAGAAAATCAACAATTTAGACGCTGAAAGTCTCAAAGAATATTCTCGTCAGGTGTTAGACAATGGCACATTCTCGTCGAAAGGCGGTGCAGGATTAGGTCTTATAGAGATGGCTCGCAAATCGGGACGCAAATTCCGCTACGAGTTTGTAAAGTTAGACAACGAATATTCGTTTTTCTACTTGCATCTCAGCATACCTTACAACAAAATACACAGTCAGGCAGAAGACTCCGAAGAAGAACACCAAGAATATGAGCAATGGTCGGTAAAAGACATAATCAAATTTCATAAGATACTCACCGACAATAATATATTGCTAAATTTCAACGGCATACTTAAGCAGGACAACCTCAAAAACCTGATGAGCATACTAAGCCGTCAGATTACAACATCAAAAGTGTTAAAGACACGCGTCTACAGCACAATGATAGAGATACTGCAAAACATACTTCAGCACGCCGACAACAAAGACAGAAGTCAAGACAATGGCAACTACGGAATGTTTTTCATTAGTCAAGAAAAAGAACATCTATTGCTTTCGGCTGCCAACTATGTGGATAATAATAAAATAGCAGCACTAAAGAATCTTCTCGACAAAGTCAACAATTCTGACAAAGATTTACGTATGCAATTAATACGCACCGGTGAACCGGGACACGGATTTGCAACCCTAATCAACAAGAGCCACCATCCGTTGGAGTATAGTTTCACTCCGGTAGACTCATCTACAAGTTTATATTCTATCACAATCCGTCTCGAAAAAGACTGTGATGTAGACGACAACGCATTCTAACAAAAAAATCATTAAAAAAATACGAAAAAATTTGCACAGTAAGTAAAAAAGCATTTACTTTGCACCCGAAATCAGAAAGGCCTCGTAGCTCAACTGAATAGAGCATTTGACTACGGATCAAAAGGTTGTGGGTTTGAATCCCGCCGAGGTCACAAAATTTCAAGGCCCCTTAGCTCAACTGAATAGAGTATTTGACTACGGATCAAAAGGTTGCAGGTTTGAATCCTGCAGGGGTCACAAACGGAAACCAAATCGGTTTCCGTTTTTTTTGTTATATACTCAAAAAATATCACCAAAAATTTTTTTAGCACAAAATTTGAATTATATTTGTGAAATAAATATTTACACTATTATAAGAATTAAACGACTAATAACTAAGCTATTATGACCAAAGATAAGAGTGATTACGAAGTTAAGTTTTCATTAAAGAACAAAATTTTACTACTTGTTTTGCCCGCAACTGTCATTTTAATGACGGTAATGATGATAGTTAACTACAACATGTCGGCAAACAAACAATTGGAATCTACCGAAAACTTTGTAACAGAAATTGTAAGACGTGGCTCCATAGAGGTAACAAGCAATCTTGCAGGTATAAAATCGCGACTTCAAGGCATAGCTGCAAGTTATCAAGTGCAAACTATGAAATGGGAAAAGATGAGCGACTACCTTCTTGAACAAGCCACCAAAAATAATGACAAATTCAGCCTTCTGTTTGTAATTCACCCCGATGGCAGCTATTATATCGCAGGAAAAGGCAAAGCCCAACGAAAACTTGACGACCGCGAATACTTCAAAAAAATTATGAACCAAGGTGCCAATTTTGCCATGACCAACCCCGACTTGAGCAAATCCACTGGCGAAAAAAAATACACTTTGGCTGTGCCAATAATCTCAGAAGGCAAAGTTGTAGGTATTCTTGCAAGCAATATCAGCTTGTCAACACTCTCTAACATCGTTAAAGACATGAGCATAGGCAACCACGGCACAAGCTATATCGTAGACGGCAACACAACCATCATAGGACATAAAGACGAGTCGATGCTTATGAACGCAAGCCTGACCGATTATGCCGACAAATCAGAAGGTATGCTCGCAGTTACTAAAGCTATCAAAAGCGGAAACACTACAGCACGATACGCTACAATGCCCGACGGCAGCACCGACTATCTGATTTGCTACCCAATAGAAGAAACACCAAATTGGTCGTTGGTTGGCTCAGTGTCAAAAAGCGAAATTTTCGAGCCGGCAAGAATAACCCTTAGGAGCATGATTATATTCCTCATTTTCACTATTGTCCTAATAGTGATAGGAATATTGGTAGGCATCCACAAAATCATTTCAAAACCAATAGCTTGGCTCACATCCACCATCAAGAATATTTCGGAAGGCAAATTGCGTCAAAAATTCAATATCCAATCAGATGACGAAATCGGTCTTATCTGCGACAACTTGCAGATAATGAGCGATAAAATATCAAACATAATGCTTTCGATAAAAGAAGGTTCGGAAGCTCTTGCTGCTCATAGCGAACAGGTTAACGCATTGTCGCAACACCTTTCGCGCGGATCGTCAGAGCAATCATCGAGCATCGAAGACCTTTCGTCAACAATGCAAGAAATGTCGAGCAACATTGACCAAAACTCGCAAAATGCAGCCGAAACCAACAAAATGTCCAAAAAAGCTCTCGGACTATTTACTGACGTAGTAAAAAACCTCGACGACGTGTACAACACCAACCGAGAAATCGCCGAAAAAATAGAAATTGTAAACGACATCGCGTTCCAAACAAATATCCTTGCATTAAACGCCGCAGTGGAAGCAGCCCGTGCAGGCGAATCGGGAAAAGGTTTTGCAGTGGTGGCAAGCGAAGTACGCAAACTTGCCGAACACAGCAAAAAGGCCGCCGACGAAATTGTTGACCTTGCTCAACAAGGGTTAAGAGTATCAGAAAACGCAAATCAATCGATGCACAAAGCATTGCCCAGCATCGAAAAAACAACCACACTTGTAAACGAAATCACCACAGCAAGTCACGAACAAAATGCAGGAGCCTCGCAGATAAACAATTCAATAATAAAACTCAACAACGTTATCCGCGAAAACCAATCATCAAGCGAGCAACTTGCTTCAAGCGCCGAAGAACTTGAACATCAAGCCGAAAACTTACAAACATTAGTAGAATTTTTCAAATAGCTAACATCTTAAAGCAGAGCAGTATGAACAGAGTATTGTTAATTATAATCGTACTGCTTGGCATATTCACGAGCAGAGCAAACGCTTATCAAGTTTTTGTAAAAGACTCCGACCAGCAGTATTTAACCTTGGAAAACGGGAAAGAATACACTGCAGGTAAGACTGTGTCGTTTAAAATTTTACAGAACGTTCCAGAAAAAACAGGCTACACTATTGGTATTTTGGCGGTTAAAAAAACAACCCAGGAGACCATCGAAGTAACTAAAAAGACAAATTACTCATTTGTAATGCCCGAAGACGATGTAGATGTATCAATCATTTACACTCCTACTATTTATACAATCAAAACCGACGAATACGTTAAATGCAATATTGAAACAGCCACAATTGAAAACAACCATATACCATTCACTGTAACCAATAGAGAAAACGAAGGTTACGAACTCACCGCAGTAAAAATCGGCACAACAAAATTAGAGTGCCAACAATACAGCGGTTATTTCTCAATGGCTGACTTTTTAAAGAATGTAACATTAAAATCTACATACGCACTCATCAAATACGACATTACAACCGACGACAACATAACTTGCAAAAAAAAGAGTGCCACCGCTCAAGAAACAGTTTCATTTACAATCAAAAACAAAACAGGCTGCACAATCAAATGTGTTAAGATTAACGATACGCCCATCAGTTTTGAAAACAATCAAGCATCTTTTGCAATGTCTGATTACAAATGCAAAGTGCATATAACCGCAGAATATGAGGAAGCGAAATACACAATCACCACCGACAATCGAACTACCTCAAATTTGACGGAAGCCTCTCTCAACGATCTAATTAAAATTTATGCCTCCGATCTTACATCCTCAGGTTACGAACTGGATAAAATATTGGTAAATGGCAAATCCATAACATTTTACAAATATTTCTGCAATTTTTTGATGAGCGATTACAAGTCGGATGTAGAAATTACAACTCAATACAAACCAATTAGTTACAAGATTATAACAGGAAAATATGTAAACTGCGAACAAAACTCCGCTACTGCAAACGACATTGTAAACTTTACCGTCGACAATTTGAGCGAGGATGAAATCTTTTTGGAAAAGGTATTGGTGAATGGAAAACAAGTTGTAATTAAAGACTTTGCTGGCTCAGTCAAGATGTCAGACTACATCTCTGACATTACCATCGAGGCGGTTTACTCCAAATATCATTCTATCAAAACCGACAATAATATCACAGAAATATCACACACCACTGCCCAAAAAGATGAACAGATTCAGTTTAAAATTAATCCCGCCAACAACGGTTACGAACCATTTGTTTACGTCAATTCACGCAGATTATTCTCGCCCGACAGCATTAACTACACCTTTTCAATGTTCGACAATGATGTGGATATTTATGTTGACTATCAGGAAATTGTAGTAGAAGAACCTGAACCACAAGAAGATAACCAAGATGAATCAGAACCCGAAGTAATCAAGAAAAACCGTCAGAAGGCTATAAACAAAATAAAGGTCTATCCTTCGTTGGCAAAAGAGGGTGAAATAATTACAATTTCGCTCGAAAACGTTGATTCAGAATATTTTGCAAACTCAAAAATCATTATTTTTGATATATTAGGCAAATCAATCAAAACTATTGATAATCCGCAAGAAATAAGTAAGATAATAATGCCTAAGGGCCTTTATAAAGGCGTATTTATCAGCGGAGACAAAAAAATAAGGTTTGATTTCGCGATTTTGAAGTAACCTATCTATCATTTAACATAAACATAAAAATATGGACAATAGAATTATTATGTCAACAATTACAGCGGCAATACTCACTGCATCAAGCAGTTGTAACCAGACTCCGCCGCAACTCGGAACAGCCTCTATCGACGAGGTGATTGCGGCTATGACCATCGAAGAGAAGGCTCTTATGCTTATTGGCGCAGGTATGGATCCAAGCCAAGAAAAAACTTCGTTTGTTGGAAGCACCGAACAAAAAGTACCCGGCGCGGCAGGTATCACACGCGCTATTCCTCGATTGGGCATTCCGTCAATAGTGCTCGCCGACGGTCCCGCAGGTTTGAGAATAAAACCTAAGCGCGACAATGACGAAAAAACTTACTATTGCACGGCATTTCCTATCGCCACTACCCTATCGTCTACTTGGAACACCGAACTTGTAAAAGAAGTAGGCGAATCAATTGGAAATGAGGTACTTGAATATGGCGTTGATGTTATTCTTTCGCCGGGTGCAAATATTCACCGCAACCCTTTGTGCGGTAGAAACTACGAGTATTACAGCGAAGACCCTGTGCTTGCAGGCAAAACCGCAAGCGCACTTATCAACGGTATTCAAAGTCTCGGCGTGGGCACTTCCATTAAGCACTTTGCTGGCAACAGTCAGGAAACCAACCGTATGAACAACGATGCCCGTATTACACAACGTGCTTTGCGCGAAATTTATCTGCGTCAGTTTCAAATTGCAATCCGCGAGTCAAATCCTTGGACTGTAATGACTTCGTACAACTATATCAACGGTTCGTACTCGTCGGAAAACCGCGAACTTGTTCACGATATTCTTCGCGACGAATGGAAATACGACGGACTTGTAATGACCGATTGGTTTGCTGGCACAAATCCTGTTAATCAGGTAATTTCGGGTAACGACCTTCTTATGCCCGGTGTCAACAATCAATACGAAAAGATTGTTGAGGGTATGAAAAACGGCTCGCTCAAAATCGAATATGTTGACGAAAATGTAAAACGTATTTTGGAGTTGGTTTTAAAATCTCCCACTTTCAAAAAATATCAATATTCTAACAAACCAAACCTCGAAGAACACGCCAAAATCACCCGTCAGGCTGCAAGCGAAGGCATTGTGCTGCTGACAAATAAAAACAACGCTCTGCCAATCAAAGGCGGTAAGGCTGCACTTTTCGGAGTTACATCTTACACTTTTTACTCAGGCGGCACAGGTAGCGGCGACGTTAACGAGGCTTACACAGTTTCGCTCTGCGAGGGTCTTGAAAACCAAGGCTTTACCATCGACGAAAAACTCAAAAACATCTATATTCCAGCAATCGACAAACAGCGCGAGGATTTTAAATCTAATCCCGCAAACAAGGATGGCTTGGTGTATACCTTTAATCCTGTGGACTTTGTAATCGACGATGCTCAAATTAAAGAGTTTGCAAAAACCAACGACGTGGCATTTATCACCATCGGACGTGTTTCGGGAGAATTCCGCGACCGCAGAATTGCTGATTTCTATCTCTCCGACAATGAAAAAACCCTCCTCACCAAGGTTCAAAAGGCATTCAAGGCACTCGGCAAAAAGACCATCGTAATTCTCAATATTGGTGGCGTAATCGAAACCGCTTCGTGGAAGGATATTCCCGATGCAATTGTGTTGCCGTGGATGGGCGGTCAAGAAGGTGGAAACGCTGTGGCTGACGTAGTTACAGGTGCGGTTAACCCTTCGGGACGTTTGCCGATGACCTTCCCCATTGACTATTTTGATGTTCCCGGTGCTAAAAACTTCCCCTACGACTATCCCGCCGATGCCCGCTCGATGTTTGATACCCACGACGACAACCAAAACCGCGAAAACTTCGACTTTACAAATTATCTCGAAGATATTTTCGTGGGCTACCGTTACTACAACACATTCGGCAAAAAGACCTCGTTCCCGTTTGGTTACGGCTTGTCGTACAGCGATTTTGAGTTCTCGGATGTAAAAATTCAAACAGCCGGTGGCGACTTCCAAATTACCGTAAATGTAAAGAACACAGGTAGTTGCGAAGGCAAAACCGTTGTAGAACTTTATGCAAAATATCCCGAATCAGGTCAATCATCGCCTAAGTATGAACTCAAAGCATTTGCCAAAACCAACTCGCTTATGCCGGGCGAATCGCAGCCAGTGGTTCTCACTGTAAACTCCGCAGATCTGGCATATTTTGATGCAGCACAAAATCAATGGACAGCACCTGCCGGAGAATACACATTCTTCATTGGCAAATCTGCCGAAGATATTGTTACTGAGGTAAAATCACAATTGCTCACACCTTACGCAAGCAAGGTTAACGACGTAATGAAAACAAAAGTGGATTTGGATGTGATGAAGAACTAAATATTTGAATACTAACTAATTAAAGTAGAGGTTAAAAATTTTAACCTCTACTTTTTTATTTCATTACAAAGATAATCATAGATATAATCGGGACTTTGAAGATAAAGACCCGTTTTTGCATTTACCAATTTTTGATAGATGTTGGAGGAGTAAATCTTATCAAACGCCTCTAATACAGATAGTTTATAATCGCATTGAAGATACGATACTATTGTTTCAACATCACAATTGATAACAAATTGCAATTGAGTTTTATTCAGTTTCATATCCGATTAAGTTTAGAGATTGCTTTTTGAGTTCCAAAAAAGTATTGATTATTTAGTTTGCGATATTCAAGTTCAGATACCAATTGATCTAATGTAATGATTTTCTGCATATAAAGATTAAGTTGATACACCACTCCATCATCTGCAACAGGACCCATCACAATGTCGTAATTATGAACTTTTTTACCTCGCGACTTCCGATTTTTTAGAATAAACTCAGCCCAATCACGTGATGGAGATTCAAATATTAAAATATTTAAATCATTATTATTCAACTCATTATCATCAAATTCATACGTTTGAACAACAGGTTGCCCACAAGATTCAAACTCACATCTACGCACAGCCATTTCACGAGCCTGCGAAAAAATACTTGTCAAATAAAATCCTTGCCCAAAATCCTTATTTGGACGGCTTTTAGACAAATCTATTTCAGTAAAATCAATATTTGTACCGTGAAATAGTTTCATTCTAACGTTCCTCCGTGACGTTTGCAGTAATTTTTTAAATCATCTATGGCATCATCGAGCGAAAGTTGATGTTCTGCTTCGTAACATTTATCCAAAAAGGCAAGTCCCTGATATTCTTTAAGATACTTGTGTGATAAAAATGCCGACATACCGAATTTTTTGCCAAATTCCACTATGCACATATTTATGTAACGTATTTTATTCATAGTTAAAGAGTTTTGCTCTACAAATATACAACAAAAAAATCCGTCAGCCATTGCAGCCGACGGATTTTTTTTATAGAAATAGTTAAAAAATCTACACAAAAAACAGCACCATCAATTCTGCTATCAACACTCTAAAAAACATTGTGAGCGGATAAACTGTGGCGTAACCTACCGCAGGAGCATCTTTGGTTGTGAGTCCGTTGGCGTAGGCAAGAGCTGGTGGGTCGGTGTGACTGCCGGCAATTACACCCGTTAAGGTAAAGTAATTGACTTTGCAGAACTTATAGCCAACTATGCCCATTATCAAAAGCGGTAAGAAGGTGATTATAAAGCCATATCCTACCCAAGAGTAACCGCCGTTGACAATAGTATCCCAAAATCCGTTTCCAGCATTGAGACCCACACAGGCAAGGAATAGCGAAATACCTATTTCGCTAAGCATAAGATTTGCGCTTTGAGTGGTGTAAGTAATTAATTTCCATTTATATCCAAACTTAGCAATAAGTATCGAGATAATCAGCGGACCACCTGCCAAACCAAGTTTAAACGGCTGCGGAACGCCCGGAATGGCAACAGGAATGCTGCCGAGAATTACACCAATAGCAATGCCGATAAAAATGGTGATTAGATTTGGCTGATTGAGGCGTTTAACCGAGTTGCCAAGCACTTTTTCAACACTTGCAATGTTGATGTCGGTACCCACAACGTTAACTTGGTCGCCAATTTGGAGCACAAGTTCCTCAGATGCCACAAGGTCAACGCCCGAACGGTTTACACGTGTGATATTGCATCCGTAAAGTTTGCGCAACTGCAACGAACCGAGGCGTTTGCCGTTGACTTCCTCTTTTGTTACCAAAATTCTACTACTGATAAACGAACTGTTAGCCAAAACCCACTGTTTGCGCTGTAAATCAATGGCTTTACCAATAAAAGCGGTAATAGTGTCAATGTCGGTAGGATTGGCAATTACAAATATCTTGTCGTTTTCTTTAAGCACTGTTTCCGAAGTGGCAAGGCTTATTTGGTTGGTTTCGTTGTCCCAATGGCGCGAAACTATAAAATGACGATCGGGGAAAAGTGTTACAAGTTCTTTGATGGTTTTACCAAAAACCGAAGGATTAAGAACCTGCATTGAGATACCTGTTGCAGACTTTTGAGAGTCTTTGGCGAGAGTTTCAATCTGCTCGTTCTCCTTTTTAAAATCCACTTTGAAAAGCACTTTTACAACTATCATCGTAAGGATTATGCCAATTACGCCGAGGGGATAAGCCACAGCGTAACCCATTGCCATAGTGGAATTTACATCGCCGGTCATCTCTTTAAAAGCCTGTTGGGCAGCGCCAAGACCCGGAGTGTTGGTAACCGCACCCGACATAATGCCCACCATAGTTGGAATGTCGATACCAGTGGCAAAACCGATTATCAGGGCAGTAATTGCGCCCAAAAATACAACGCCAACAGCCAGGAGGTTGAGCGTCATTCCGCCTTTCTTAAACGATGAGAAAAAACTCGGGCCTACCTGCATACCTATCGCGTAGACAAAAAGAATAAGTCCGAAATCGCGCAGAAAGTCAAGGAGTTTTGGGTCGATTTTTAATCCAAGATGCCCGCAGATAATGCCCACAAACAAGATAAATGTGGCTCCGAGCGAAATACCTTTGATTTTGATTTTACCGAAAAGAATGCCCGCCGAAACTATTACGGCAAGCAAAAGTATGGAGTGTCCCACACTTGTACCTGATATTAATTCGTTAATCCAATTCATATCTTTAAATTTTGCGCAAAATTATACAATCGCGCGGAAACTAACATTAATTCAATATTATGTTATTAGCCTTGGCAATAGATTAAAACGATAGCCACAATCGGCATTTACGATAGCCGTTAGGAATTATTTTCGATACTTTTAAAAATATCGAGAATCTGTTCACGAAGCCATCTGAGGCACTCAAACGACTTTTTGTTGCGGTTAAATGTGTAGCGCCACATAGCCAAAACTCGTTTTACCTCCTCAAAATAATGAAAGGCAAAAATACCCGTGGGCGGCAGCAACAGCATATAAATCAACCTGATAAGCCACGAATCGGTAAATTGGCACAACAAAAAGAATATCAGCGGATAAAATATCAGCGGAAACACAAACATATACACCGCAAAACGTATCGAAGTGTGAAAATTCTTGTCCTTGATTTTGCGGGTAAATAGGTCGGGCGTATGGTACGGTAGAAAATTGTTAACAGCACCAAACAATGCCACCGGCGACATTGCTATTAGAATTACCGTTCGCAAAAGCACACCGGGAATAGTAAAACGACGGCGGATAATCCAATCGCGGAGGTTTTCTTGTTGCAAAAGTTTGCGATAGTCGCTAAGACAGCCGTTGAGTTTGTGAAATGTGTCTAAATCGTTGTTTTTCAGCGTGTCCATCAATTTTACAACCTGCTGACCGGCATAAATACGGTTTTTAAAATTGTTGACAAGTTTGCGCTCTTTTTTTACGAGATAAGGCGCATAAACAAGTCGGGCAGTTTCAAAATTGTCGTACTCTTCGTTGTTTTCTATATTGATAATCAACGATTTAAGTTCGTTTGAAATATCGGTTATCAATTCGTGATTAGCCTTTTGAGGATTTTCGAGATAAAGGTCGCGGTAATCCTCCACATTAATTGGCTTGCCAAAATTGATAAAAGCATTGGTGCGAAACGAAAAATAATCTTGATAATTGATACCCACAGGCACGATTTTAACGCCGAGAGTATAGTTTGAAGCCTCCTCAGCCATAAAAGCGATTCGGGTAATGCCCTTTTTGAGCGGACGCAATCGGCGGCGACCAACGTGGCTTGCCTCAGGATATATCACAAGGTAACGCTTTTTGCGCAGCACCTGAACCGATTTTTCAAAAATTTCGTCGTTTTGTTTCAGATTTTCCCTGCCGTCGCGAATACGGAAAATTGGCAGAATTTTCATAAAAAAGAGCAGACGGCGCACAAACTGACCCGCAAAAATATCGGCACGAGCCATAAAAACAGGTTGCCAATTCTTAACGCTGAGAATAATGAGAGCGTCCATAAGTGCGTTTTGATGGTTTGGCGCAAAAATAACCGCACCCTCTTCGGGAATATTCTCCAAGCCCGACGTGTACACCTTTTTATAAAAGACGTGGTTGTGCATAAAACTTGCAAACGGCTTCAACAGCGCGTACAACCAACTAAAATCCTCTACGTTTTTAATTTTCATATTACCCTCTGCTATGGCACAATTTCAGGTGCAAATGTAGTTATTTTTTGTTTCTGCAAAAAATTAAGAACACCTTATTATAATAATGAAAAAAAACTATATATTTGCAAAAAACAACAAAAGAAACAAAAATGCAAACAAGAACCATCAACATACCTGTTACTGTACCAAATTCGTATCCAGTTGACGAGTTGAAACGTAGGCTCACAGATTATGCCCAATATATTATCTCACAGCCAGTTATCAACCAAAAACATTATAAGCACGAATCATTATGCGGTATTTTTAAATCTAAAAAAACAGAAGAGAATTTGGTTGAAGAGTATTTAAAAGACAAGTATGAATTACAAGATGATACAAAATGAAAGTTTTTCTTGACACAAATATCTTTATAGAATACTTTGAGCAACGAAATGATTATCAATCTGTTGATAAAATTTTGAGTGCCATAGAAGATGGTAAAATAACTGCAACAGTTTCAGTTGGTTGTGTATACACATTGGCTTATATAGTGAGGATGGAATTAAAACAACAAGGCATACACCGTCCCGAACAAACCAAAAGACTTCGTTCTACTCTAAATACTGTACTATCAATTGTAAAAGCCGAGAATGTTTCTCACCAAAGACTTATAAAAGGTATCAACGATTTGGCTTTTGATGATTTAGAAGATAGTTTTCAATACCAATGCGCTATTCAAAATAAATGCAACTACCTAATAACTATCAATTTGCGTGACTTTAATTTAGCAGACAACTCCAAAATAGAAATAATTACCCCTAAGGATTTTGTTAGCAAATATCTGTAATCAATACACCTTAAACCCCTCCGTTTTGAACCCTGTGCCGTGAGGATATTTGGCATTGATGCGGACGGGAAGGCGGCCTTTGAAGGGTAATTCGCCAAAAACCATCTCTCCGGCAATGCGGCGGGCAAGCGGAGTATCGTCGTAAGCCACTAAGATGGCGGCAAAATTATCGTTTTTAGGATTAAACTTGGTGAAACCCATAGGGTTGGTAAAAATTCCAAGAACCACAGGGGTAGTTTTAGCCAATGTTTCGGCAAAGTTTATCGAATTGGCAGTAAATCCAAACCTCGGAGGATAGGCGTTGCAATTGTGAAAGCCAATAATCACAAGGTCGTAGGTCTTTAAGGTGTCGGAAAGTGTGGTAAACGACGCTGGCTCAGCCTCTTTTTCGATAGTAAAAACATCCAAATTGGTAAACCTACGGAGCGAAATTTCAAACTCGGTTTCTTCGGCGGTCTTGCCAATCGACACAGCGGCTATGCGTTTAGAGGATAAATCTTTGAGCGGCAAAAGGTTGTCGCGGTTTTTGATAAGGGTAATGGAATTTTCAACTATCTGAGATTGAAGACTTTGCGCATAATCATTGTTCAAATCCTGATAAAGATTTTCAGTGCTTATAGGTTGAAAATTATCCAAACCGAGTTGTTTTTTGGCGAGAAGAATTTTTTTGCAACGGATATCAATCTCCTTTTGCGAAATATAACCCGAATCACGTGCTGCAATTATGCCATTGTAAGCCGCCACAAAATCTTTCGGCTGTAAAAACACATCGACACCTGCTTTAAAAGCCCTAACTTCAAGTTCGCCCGAAGGATAATTTCGGCTAACGCCTTGCATAGCAAGAGCATCGGTGAATACAAGTCCTTGAAAACCAAGATTTTTTTTGAGCAGTTTAGAAATAATGTTTTCTGAAATGCTCGACGGAGTTTGCGAAATAGAATCGTCGTAAGCCTCCACAAAAAGATGTCCCACCATAACGCCTTTTACTCCATTGTTAATCAAGTATTTAAACGGATAAAGTTCAAAAGTATCGATGCGCTGTTTGTCGCCTTTGATAATAGGAAGGTCGTAGTGCGAATCGGTAACGGTATTTCCGTGACCCGGAAAATGTTTGGCTGTGGTGAGTATTCCGCCATCTTGCATACCCGACATTATGGCGAGCGACTTGCGTGCAACTTCCTGTTTATCACTGCCAAACGAACGGTTTACAATCACCGAGTTGCCAGGATTATCGTAAATATCCACACACGGTGCAAAATCAATGTTGACCCCAAGGCGACGGCACTGACGGGCAATTTCAAATCCAGTTTTGTATACAAGGTCTTCGTTTTCGATGGCGCCGAGAGTAAGTTGACGGGGATACGAAATTGTGCTGTCTAACCTCATTCCCAAGCCCCACTCGGCATCTTGGGCTATCATCAACGGTACTTTTGAAATGCTCTGCAATTTGTTGGTGATGGCAGCCTGACGGTTTGGTCCACCGTAAAAAAAGAGCACACCGCCTATGTGATAGTCGGTTACATATTGCTCCACGTTTTTGTAAAGTTTGTCGGCCACTCCCCACTTGCTGCTCACTTCTACCATAAACAACTGACCTACACGCTCATCGGGAGTCATAGTGGCAAAAACCGAATCTACCCAACGGTTGTGCACCGCGCTGTCGCCGTGTGGCGAATAGGCAAAGTTTCGCGCGTAGGTTACAGGAAAGAAATATAACAGCGATATAGATAGAACTACTGTGAAAATCAATGTTTTAAGCGCAAAAAACGCTGCGTTTTTTAAGGTTGTCCTTTTCATTTTTAGGGTGAATAATTTTTGCACTAAGATACAAAAATTTTTTTTGCAGCATATAATTGTTAGCAAAAAAAACAGCCGTCAAAAACGACGGCTGCAAAAAATGTCATTATTGTTGCCCAAAACCTACTCGGCTTTGGTGATATCGTGCAACTGAATGATTCCGCCACCTGCGTTAACAATCTCGCGAGCAGAGAAATAGAAGAAAATTTCGTTCAAAGCGTTGGCGTCGCTGTCGGAACCGTGAACAGCATTGTGCTGAACTGATTCTGCGTATTTACGGCGGATAGTACCGATTTCAGCCTTGGCAGGATCGGTAGCGCCCATAAGTTTGCGCCAATCGGCTACTGCGTTGTCTTTTTCAAGAACGGCTGCGTAGATAGGGCCAGAGGTCATAAATTCTACCAAACCGTCGAAAAATGGTTTTCCCTTGTGTACGAAATAGAAGGCTTCTGCCTCGTTCTTGCTGAGTTGCAATTTCTTACAAGCGAGGATTTTGAATCCGTGCTGATGAACTTCTAAAAAAATCTGCTCTGCGAACTCGTTTTTTACCGCATTGGGTTTAATCAACATTAATGTATGTCTTCCACTCATTTTTGATTTGTTTTTAAATTTATATATTTGCAAAAATTTCTGCAAAGGTAGCAATTTGATTAATTTTATAAAACAAAAATGGAATTATTTGAAAAAAAATCTGTTGAAGAGATAAAAGATTTGCTCGATAAGGCAAAAAAAGTGGTTATAACAGCGCACCTCAACCCCGACGGCGACGCTCTCGGATCGTCGCTTGCGCTTTACAACTACCTCAAAGACAAGAAAGAATGTTGCGTAATACTGCCAAACAACATCCCCGACACCTTTAAATGGATGCCCGGATGCAACGAAATACTAATCTACAACCACGACGAAAACGCCGCCAAGGTTTCGGAAGCCGATATGATTTTTGCTCTCGACTACAACACGTCGTCGCGCGTGGACAAGATGCAGAAGGTGCTGGAAGATAGCCCCGCCGTAAAAGTGATGATCGACCACCACCCAAACCCGCAACGCGAAATTTTCAAATACATTTTTTCCGACCCCGAAGCCGCTGCCACTTGCGAATTGCTTTACCTATTTTTTGAAGCGTGCGGTTTTGAAGTCTCTAACGATTCGGCAATTTGCTTATTTACAGGACTTACCACCGATACAGGATGTTTTCAGTTTAACTGCACTGGTCAGCGCACATTTGAAGTGGCATCAAAACTTGCCGCAATGCCCATCGACCGCGCCGAAATTATCCACCACATCTACGATTCGTATTCCGAAGGCCGTATGCGCCTGCAAGGTTACGTCCTCAGCAAAAAAATGGTGGTGTATGAAAAATACCACACCGCCTACATTATGCTCACAAAAGCCGAAGCCGACAAATTCGACTACCGTGTGGGCGACACCGAAGGCTTTGTAAATCTGCCACTTAGTATTGAGCACGTTAAATTTTCGGCATTCTTTATGGAAAGAGACGGCATTATACGCTGCTCGTTCCGCTCAAAAGGCGGTTTTAAGGTAAACACCATTGCCGAGCGTTATTTCAACGGCGGCGGACACGACAACGCTGCGGGCGGAAAATCGTTTAAACCATTGGAAGAGGTGGTAAAACGTTTTGTTTCGCTGCTCCCAAAAATCACAAAAGAAATTCAAGACAAATGAAGCACACACCTTATATATTAGTAGCACTATTTTTGGCGGCTTGCTCGCAGACTCCCGACAACACAAAAAAACCGCAGGAGTACAGTATGTTTAACGAAAATCTCATCACAGCCAACAAATATCTCGTTAAGCAAGATATCGAGCAGATTAACAACTACATAAAACGTCGCAATTGGCAAATGGACACTGCCGACGGTGGTATCCGCTATATGATTACCAAGCACGGCGAAGGCCTTAGCGTAGAGCAAGATCCAAACGTAATTCTCTCCTACCGAATAGAACTTCTCGACGGCACTCTCTGCTACGACAGCCAAACCGACGGCAAGAAAAACCTTGTGGCAGGCAGCAGCGAAATGATTGTGGGACTGATTAAGGCATTTAAATTTCTTCGTCACGGCGACGAGGCTGTGCTGATACTTCCTCCTCACGCCGCCAAAGGTCTTGTAGGTGATTTAAACAAAATTCCACCACATTCGGTGATAGTGTATTATTTGGGGATAGAATAAAAAAAAACGGAATTGTTCCGTCAATTCCGCTTTTTACTTCAAAAACTTAAATCAATAAAATGTTTAACCAAAAATCTGCGCAATCACTGCGGAGAATGTACAATTATAAACGGTGACCGTCGGCAGATGTTTTGGCTAAAATCTTAAAATTTGTTAAGTTAACATTCTTATAATGTGAAAGGTAGAATAATTACACTAACTTAACAAACTAACCGTTTTTGAGGTCAAAAAATACTATTCTTCGTTGTCGGCAATGCGTGTTTCGGGCAGTTCTTCCTCCTCTATGCGGTCTTCTTCGATAACAAGGTTGTCGATAATGAAGTTTTGACGCTCAGGAGTATTCTTGCCCATATAGAAATTCATAAGTTCTTGAATCTGGTCTTCCTTCTTAATCAAGACAGGTTCGATACGCATTTCGGGACCGATAAAATGTTTGAACTCGTCGGGCGAAATCTCTCCAAGACCTTTGAATCGGGTCATCTCGGGATTTTTGCCGCACGCCGCAATTGCAGCAAGTTTCTCCTCGTCGCTGTAACAATAGAAAGTTTTCTGCTTGTTGCGAACGCGGAAAAGAGGTGTCTGCAATATATAAAGATGCTTGTTTTTGATAACCTCGGGGAAGAAATTCAAGAAAAACGTAATCATCAGCAAACGAATGTGCATACCGTCCACATCGGCATCGGTGGCAATTACCACACGGTTGTAACGGATGTTTTCGATACCCTCCTCAATGTTGAGAGCCGCCTGCAAAAGGTTGAACTCCTCGTTTTCGTAAACCACCTTTTTGGTGAGTCCAAAACAGTTGAGCGGCTTACCACGAAGCGAGAACACAGCCTGAGTGTTAACGTCGCGGCTCTTAGTGATACTTCCGCTTGCCGAATCACCCTCGGTGATAAATATGGTAGATTCTGACTTGCGCTTGTCGCTACTATTGAAATGCACATTGCAGTCGCGGAGTTTTCGGTTGTGAAGGTTAACCTTTTTGGCACGTTCGCGGGCAATTTTTTGAATACCCGAAATAGCCTTGCGGTCGCGCTCGTTGTCCTGAATTTTTTTGAGGAGAATCTGCGCCGTTTCGGGATTTTTGTGCAGATAGTTGTCAAGTTCGCGGGTAACAAAATTCATCATAAAGTTTCGGATGCTCTCGCCGTTGGGACTCATATTTTTGCTGCCGAGTTTGGTCTTAGTCTGACTTTCGAACACAGGCTCCTCAACCTTAATGCTCACTGCCGCAGCAATCGACGCCTTAATATCGTTAACGTCAAATTCCTTTTTATAAAAGTCGCGCACAGTTTTAATCAACGCCTCGCGGAATGCCATCAAGTGCGTGCCGCCTTGCGTTGTGTGCTGACCGTTGACAAAAGAATAATACTCCTCAGAGAACTTATTATTGTGGGTCATTGCAATCTCAACATCCTGACCTACAAGATGTATGATAGGATAAATACCCTCGGTGCTCATATTTTCGTTCAGAAGGTCGAGCAGACCATTTTTGCTCTGATACTGTTCGCCATTGTAAACAATAGTTAACCCACGGTTGAGGTAGGTGTAATTTTTGAGCATCGGCACAATATAGTCGTCCAAAAAGTTGTAGTTTACAAACAACTCTTTATCAGGAATAAACGAAGTTTCAGTACCGTTTTTTTCGTTAGATGCGCAAATGGGGTCGTCCTCTAAGCAAACGCCCTTGGAGAAAACCACACGCTTGCACTGACCATCGCGAAACGAACGGATCATAAAATTGGTTGACAATGCATTAACAGCCTTGATACCCACGCCGTTGAGACCCACAGATTTTTTAAA
>JAFPYT010000375.1 GCA_017394445.1 Bacteroidales bacterium
ATCTTCGGTTTCGTAGAGCGAGAGGGCAATGGAATAATCAGGCGGTAATTCAGCATCACATTTAAACGAAAACTCTTGCGAACTGTCGTCTTTGAACGTGCCTTTGGGTATGCGGATGGTTTTGCCTATTTGGGTAATGGTTGCACTGGTGTTGTCGATAAATTCGGCTACTAAGTAAACGTCAAAGAAACAGGGTGCTACGCCGGTATTTTTGATTGTAAGGTTTAATGTGTGGGAATTGTCTTTGGAGATAAGTTCCGCACTTGATACGGTGAAATTGTAGCCCAAAACCTTGCTCATTTTGTCGGCAAGTTCTTTGTTGTCTTTGTAGAAATCATAGCCTCCGTAACTATCTTGATCAAGCACATAATAAGTAAGGTGTGCGGTGCGGATGGCATTTTCCCAACGTTCGGGAGTCCATTTGAGGTAGTTCACATTGTCGTATGTGAGCATAGTTTTGTATTCACCAAGATTTTCGGCAATGGTGGGCAGATTAGCCTTGTAAGCCCTTACCAACGAATCGGGAGTGCCGGGAATGCCAATTAAGCCGTCGTCGCGCTTGGTGATGCCGAGGTTGAGGGCGTAGGTGTAGATGTCGCCATAACCGTCGGAAGTGAGCACAAGTTGCGTTTTGTGGAATGTCGAGGCGTAATGTTTGAGCATATCTTTCTGAATTTGAAGCGAAGGCATTTCGCTACCTTCGAGGTGCGATGTGTGCCATTCGCCCCATTCGCCAAAAGTGCGGATGTCGATATATTCGATTCGCGGGTCGCCGTCGTATTTCTGTGCCAATGCGGTGGCAAAATCTTTGGCTGCCTGAATGTAAATAGGATTGTCCCAAACCGGCACGGCGGGAGTTAGATTTGTGCCTTCTAATTTGGCGTAGATTTTTTTTGCGCCCATTTCGTAGACGAATTTTGGCGTCCAATCGTACTCTTCTTCGGGCGTGTTGGCATCCCTCACAAACGACGGTGTGTAGGGCAGCACCCTCAACGCATAGCCCATATTGTGTTCGGCGAGGGCTTCGAGAAGTTTGTCTAATTCCGTCCAATCGTAAACGCCTTTTGCGGGGTTGAGTTTGTTCCATTGCTGATGTCCCGAGCCGTAGGTTACAAGTTTCCACGCCTCATTTTTCCACTCTCCAAACGGTCCGTACCTACATTCGGGCGAAAAAATATACGTGCCGTCGGTGGGAACGGTAAACCCCTTGTGCGGATTGGCGAGAGGTCCGTCGAATGGTTTTAGGGCAAATGTGATTTTGGTGGAGCCATCGGGAAGAGTTTCGGGTTTTACCTCGTCAGAATCCTTGTGGCACGATGTATTAAAAATCACAGCCGATGCCAATAATGCTTTAAGTATTAGTAGGTATTTGGGCATAAATCAATGATTTAATTAAGTTTACAATTTAAATTATCTTTTGAGCAATAGTTTATTATTTTCTGCAATTCCTTCATTATCAAACCTTACCGTAGGATTTTTACCTTTGGTGTAGGCATCTTCGGATTCGTAGAGCGATAGGGCAATTTGATATTCTGACGGTAATTCAGCATTAAATTTAAACGAAAAATCTTGCGAAGTATCGTCTTTGAACGTGCCTTTGGGTATGCGGATAGTTTCGCCGATTTGGGCAAGGGTTTCGCCGGTGTTGTCGGTAAATTCTGCCACTAAGTAAACATCAAAGAAACAGGGTGCTAAGCCAGTGTTTTTGATGGTGAGGTTTAAGGTGTTGGTGTGGGTAGAAAATTCTGCCTTGGCAACGGTGAAATTGTAGCCCAAAATCTTGCTCATTTTGTCGGCAAGTGCTTTGTTTTCTTGATAGAAACGGTAGCCGCAATCGTTGTCTTGGTCGAGCACATAATAAGTTAAATGTGCGTTGCGGATAGATTGTTCCCAAAGTTCGGGAGTCCATTTTCTATTTCCGCCGGGAATTAAATCGTTGTAAGTGAGCATTGTAGCGTATCCGGCGATGTTTTCGGCGATGGTAGGCAAATTGGCGCGGTAAGCACGTTGCAAAGTATCGTCGCGACCTGGAATACCAATGAAACCGTCGTCGCGCTTGGTAACTCCGAGACTAAGTGCGTAGCTGTAAACATCGCCAAAGCCGTTGGATGGCAACACAAGTTGGGTCTTTTTGAATACCGATGCGTAATGCTTTATCATATCTTTTAGAATATCGTCGGATGGCATTTTGCTGCCGAGCAACTGCGATGTGTGCCATTCGCCCCAATTTCCGAAAGTGCGGATGTCGATGTATTCTATCCGTGGGTCGCCGTCGTATTTTTGGGCAAGAGCGGTGGCAAAATCTTTGGCTGCTCAGGCGCAAACACCCACGTGCCTGAGGTGGGAACGGTAAACCCCTTGTGAGGATTTGAGAACGGTCCGTCGAAGGGTTTTAGATTGTACGAAATGGCGCCATCGGCATTTACATCGTTGTTTTCGCGGTTGCAAGCGGCACAAAACAGCATTAATATAGATGCCAAAAATGGGGTTAATAGTTTGTGAAAATTCATAGGTGTTTAGTTTTTCATAATTATTTAGTCGATATTAACAATTTCGTAGTTCATACTTCCAAGACCGATTTTGGCGGCGTGTTCGATGGTGTGGATGCCGTGGCGCGAACTGATACGTTCTTTGAGGGGTGCATTGTCGTTGCCTTCGGAGGGGGTCATATTAAAAATAATGTCAACGCAAGCCTTGTCCAAAGCCACAGGGTCGAGCGAGGCAAGTATTCCGTAATCTTTGAGTTTAACTTTGGCAGGATGCGCAACGCAGTCGCAATCTACTGACATATTGTTCATTACGGCAATGTAGAGGATCTTTTCGCCGTTGCCAAAATAGTTGTGGACAGCCTGAGCCGCCGCAGCCATTGATTCAAGAAAACCGTCTTGGTTTTGAGTGTGTTGCCAAAGACCCTCCACCTTGCGCTGATAGCCTGCCGTGTGGATATAAGCCTTGCCATTAGCCGAAGCCACGCCTATGCTTGCGTTTTTAATAACGCCGCCCATTCCGCCCATCGGATGTCCCTTAAAATGAGCGAGATTAATCATAAAATCGTAGTTTTTGAGGTGGGTTCCCACAATGTCGCACTTTATATTTGAGTTGTCGACAACGGGAATTTCAAATTCGCCCTCCTCGTCCATAAGGTCAACCTTAAACATCGGGCTAAATCCGTGTTCCTTAATGGTTTGCCAATGGTTTTCAAAAGTTGTACGTTGACCGCCGTATGCCGTGTTGCACTCCACGATTGTGCCGTTGACCTCTTCTACAAGGTTTTTTATGAGTTCGGGTTTAAGGTAGTTGTTGTTGCCAGCCTCGCCGGTGGAAATCTTTACGGCAACGCGACCTTCTGCCTTGCGACCCAGTGCGTTGTAAATTTTTACCAACGATTCGGGTGAAATCTCCCGCGTTAGATAAACGGTAGATTTAACACCTTCCGACACAGCGGTTTGCGCAGCGGGTTGAGCATTTGCAGTTTGCGTAGAATGTGTGCGGCAACCTGTAAAGAGCATCGCCGCGGCTATTAATGTAAAAAGTGCTTTCATAACAATAAGTTTTAAATTTCTCCAAATATAGAAAAGTTTTTGCAAAACTGATAAGATTAATGTTGTTTTTTACCAAAAATTTGTATATTCGCACATCAAAACCAAGCATACTGAACTATGAATATATCATTATCAACAGCGGACATTATAATTATAATATCCTTTTTTATAACAATAGTTGTAATCACAAAGGCGGCGAACAAACGCAGCAAAGCCGATATGGCGGACTATTTTCTTGGCGGACGGCAGATGCCGTGGTGGCTTTTGGGCGTGAG
>JAFPYT010000376.1 GCA_017394445.1 Bacteroidales bacterium
TGTGGCAATGCGGTCGAGGAACCAACGGTCGTGGCTAACTACTACGGCACATCCTGCAAAATTTTCGAGACCCTCCTCCAACGCACGTAAAGTGTTAACATCCACATCGTTGGTAGGTTCGTCTAAGAGAATAACATTTGCGTGTTCTTTAAGTGCGAGGGCAAGGTGCAGACGGTTTCGTTCGCCACCCGAAAGCACTCCGCATTTCTTTTCTTGGTCGCTGCCCGAGAAATTGAATTTAGAAACGTATGCCCTTGCGTTAACAGTTTTGTTGCCAAGGCGGATATCGTCAGTACCGCCCGAAATCACTTGGAAAACAGTCTTTTCGGGGTCGATTTGCGAGTGCTGTTGGTCTACGTATGCAATTTTTACAGTGTCGCCAACGGTGAATGTGCCGCTGTCGGGTTTTTCTAAGCCCATAATCAGGCGGAAAAGTGTGGTTTTGCCCGCACCGTTAGGACCAATAACGCCCACAATGCCGTTTGGCGGAAGTGTAAATTCAAGATTCTCATAAAGCAACTTGTCGCCGTAAGCCTTAGAAACTCCGTGAGCCTCAATAACTTTATCACCCAAGCGAGGACCGTTGGGTATAACGATTTCGAGTTTTTCCTCACGTTCTTTAACATCCTCGTTCAAGAGTTTTTCGTAAGCATTAAGACGTGCCTTGCCTTTTGCCTGACGAGCTTTTGGACTCATATTAACCCATTCTAACTCGCGTTCGAGAGTCTTGCGGCGTTTAGATGCGGTTTTTTCCTCCATAGCAAGGCGCTTTGCCTTTTGGTCGAGCCACGACGAGTAGTTGCCCTTCCACGGAATACCCTCTCCCCTATCGAGTTCGAGAATCCATCCTGCAACGCTGTCGAGGAAGTAACGGTCGTGGGTAACGGCGATAACCGTACCTTTATATTGTTGAAGATGTTGTTGAAGCCAATCGATACTTTCGGCATCAAGGTGGTTGGTGGGCTCGTCAAGTAGCAATACGTCAGGTTCTTGCAGCAACAAGCGGCAGAGAGCCACACGGCGGCGTTCACCACCCGAAAGAGTTTCTACTTTTTGGTCGTCGGGAGGACAGTTGAGCGCACCCATAGCGCGTTCAAGTTTGTTGTCAAGTTCCCAAGCATCGTGATGATCAAGCAGTTCGGTAAGTTCGCCCTGACGTTCGATAAGTTTGTTCATCTCGTCGTCGTCCATAGGTTCGGCAAACTTTTGGTTGATAGCCTCGTATTCGTTAAGAAGGTCAACAATGGGCTGTACACCCTCCTGAACCACTTCTTTAACGGTTTTTGAGTTGTCTAACTTAGGCTCCTGCTCCAAGTAACCAACAGAATATTCGTTGGCTGCGAATGCAAGGTCGCCCTCAAAATTCTTGTCAACGCCGGCGATAATTTTCAGTAGCGACGACTTACCAGAGCCGTTGAGACCAATTACGCCGATTTTTGCCCCGTAAAAAAACGAGAGGCTGATATTGTTTAAAACTTTTTTTGCTGGAGGGAAAGTTTTGCACACCCTCGACATCGAGAAAATGATTTTCGGTGCTTCTTCTGCCATATTTTATAATGATAATGTGTTTATATCTAAGATTGAAATAATAGTATATATTTAATTAAGACCCAATAATTTGGTCATCGGGTACTTTTTCTATTCCCTCATTAAGGAACAATGCCACATCGTCAAGATTAATTAACCAATGTCCACCATTATTATGTACCATTCTACCAACAGCCAAAAGCGAATTAACCTGTTTTTTTGAAAACATCAAGTCGTCATCTTTGTCGAGTGTGCAAAAAACAGTTTTATTAGGACGCTTGTTGCTATCGTCGATTACTTCGGCAATAGAATAAAAACCAGTCATTTTGGGAGTAATCACATAAAGGCAATAATCACATTCTTCACGCTCTCTAAGCTCTCGCTGATAGGCTTCCTCACTCCAATGGGGAACCACTGGATCGTAATAATCTATTGTAAGTTTCGGTTTTAATATCTCGCGCCATTGTGAACCATTGCACGTGCCGCCAAGAAAAACTTTTTTGTCCATTTTTAATACTTTAATTATAATTACAAGGAAACCTCGCAAAAATTATGCGTAAATATACGCAAAGCAAATGAATAATTCAATTTTTTTTAAAAAAATTTTTTTTTCACCTTTGTAGTCATAATTAAACGCACTATGAAAATAGCAGAAATTCTAAAAAACACCAAAAAGACGCACTTCTCTTTTGAGATTGTGCCGCCGCTCGTGGGTCACAGCGCCAAGAGCCTTTATGAAAAAATTGAACTCCTTACAGAGTTTAACCCGTTGAATATCAACATTACATATCATCAAGACGAAACTGTTTACAAGCAGATAGAAAACGATGTGATGTCAAAAAAACTTGTGCGCAAGCGTCCGGGCACAGTTGCACTCGCCGCCGCCATACGCAACAGGTTTCCAAGCGTTACCACAGTGCCGCACCTCATCTGCGGAGGAATGACAAAACAAGACATCGAAAACATCCTCATCGACCTTAACTTCTTGGAAATCGAAAACATACTTCTTCTCCGTGGCGATGCTCCCAAAGGCGAACGCTATTTTATTCCCGAACCGGGCGGATATGCTCACACCGAAGAGATGGTTAAGCAGATAATGAACTTAAACAAAGGCATTTATCTTGATCAAGACCTTAAAAATACCGAAGCCACTAATTTTTCGGTAGGCGTGGCAGGTTACCCCGAAAAGCACGCTGAGGCTCCCAATTTTGAAACAGATATGAAGTATCTAAAAGCCAAAGTTGACGCCGGAGCCGATTACATTGTTACACAGATGTTTTTTGACAATGCCAAGTTTTTTGAGTGGGAACGCCGTTGTCGCGAGGCAGGAATAACTGTTCCTATTGTTCCGGGAATCAAGCCGATAGGCAAAAAACGCGACCTTGATGTAATTCCTCTTACATTCCACTTGGATATTCCCGCCGACCTTGCCAATGCCGTTCAAAATGCCAAAGACGATGCCGCAGTTTATCAAATAGGTATCGAATGGGCTATAAATCAGAGCCGCGAACTGATGAAACACGGAGTACCCGCCCTTCACTATTTCAGCGTAGGCCGCACCGAAAACGTCCGTGAGATAGCCAAAGCGGTATTTTAAAAACGGTACAAATTTTGCCGAAAAAATTTAAGGAAAATAGATACACCTTATATATATTTTCCTTAAATTTATAGCGCAAAAAATTATATTACAATGAGACAACTGTTGAACAATCTGAGCATCAAGAGCAAGATACTGCTCGGCTTCTTTATATTGACTGCAATATACTTTGCGTTAGGCATTTACCAATACAATGCGTTAGAAAAGGTAAATACCTCTAACCAAGCAATATCGTTTGCAAAGGATATGAACACCACATCGGCACAGATCAAATATCTGCTTGCCAAGGATGTGCTTATACTCCGCAATTTCAGCAATGTAAAAAACGAGAAAGAGTTAAAATCGCTCCACAAAGACCATTTAGAGTATCAAGAAAAACTCAACGAGATTTTTCAGTCGGTTGCCAAATTACAAGAAGTCAAATCGTTAGATAATTCTATTTTGCGCAACTTCCGTGATACAATTCTTGCAATTGAACAGATTTACACCAACGAATACTCTGTTTCGTACAAAGAGATACACCTTGCGCAAAAATTAATAATCACACCAAACGAGTTGCGCAACGCCATAATGCAGAAAGAATTAGAGCACACCGAAACCACTACCGAAGAGGTTGACTCCACTGGTAGAAAAGTGTTTAGAGGTGGACGCTCTACTGCAAGTATCGAAGAACTCACACAAGAATATCTCAACGAACAAAAATACGAACAGCGTAAGCACTATCAAAAAATAACCCGCCACATAGCGGATATCGACAAAATGCTGTCAATTGTAGAATTAAAAGCTACAGGCATAAGCAACAAGGCTGTAGACGAAGCAGTATTTGCAGGTCGCAAAAACATAAAAAACTTTATTATATTTTTGCTGATAGCCATTGCAATGTCGGTAATTCTTGCACTACTTACTGCAAATATGATAGTTAACCCGCTCGAAAAACTTATGAAATATGCCGAGCGACTTTCAGAAGGAGAGCTTCCTGAATTTACAGAACAGATTTCAAACGACGAAATAGGCGAAACAGCAAATTCAATTTCTCAATTAACAATAGGTTTGCAAAAAACTTCGGAATTTGCCCACGCTATTGGTCAAGGTGATTTTAGTAGTAATTATCAGCCACTTTCGGATAAAGACGTGCTTGGCAACTCGCTGCTCAACATGCGTAAATCACTCCAACAGGCTCAGGAAGAACAGTCGAAACGCCAACGCGAGGATATTCAGCGAAACTGGACCACTGAGGGTCTTGCATTGTTTGCCGAAATTCTCCGTCACCATACCGAAAACATCAACGAACTTTCGGATGATATTATAGTAAATCTTGTTAAGTATTTGAAAGCCAATCAAGGAGGTATTTTTATTTACCAAGATTCTGACCCCGAACATCCATTTTTGGAGTTACTTTCGGCATACGCTTACAACCGCAAAAAATTCTTAGACAAGAAAATAAATGTTGGCGAAGGTCTTGTAGGTGCGTGCGCCGAAGAAAAATACACTATATATCTTACCGACATTCCCGATGATTATATCGAAATAGAATCTGGAACAGGTAGCGCAAATCCAAAATCGCTGTTGATTGTTCCTCTAAAAATCGAAAACGAAATACTTGGTGTAATCGAATTGGCATCGTTTAACGAACTGAAAGACTACGAGATAGAACTTGTAGAAAAGATTGCCGAAAGTATCGCGTCAACGCTTTCTACCGCCCGTATCAATACTCGTACAGCAGAACTTCTTGAACAGTCGAACAGTCAGACCAAGTTTATGAAAGATCAAGAAGAGAAAATGAAACAGACCATCGAGGAGATGAAAGCAACTCAAGAAGATTCGATGCGCCGCGAAAACGATTATTATCAAGAACTTAAAGAAATGGAGGCTGTTAACAAGACTCTTGAACAGCAAAACTCATTACAAGATAGTGAAATAGAAAAACTTAAAGGTCGTTCGGTAACACTCTCAAAACTTATTAAAGAGCGCGAAAGTTACGAAACCAATATCTTTAATATAATAACAGGCGCGGTAATCACCACCACCGACGAAGGAGTGATAACCTACGTTAACGAACAGTTTGTCAACCTATTCGGATACAAAAGTGCCGAAGTCCTCGGCCGTAGCCTATATGATATACTCGGATTTAAAACCACCGAAACCGAAATGGCAAAAGTGCTTCAAGCCGAATTTGGTAACATCATCAACACCAAAGGTCACGAGGTGAAATTCAACGACAAAGAAGGCAAAAGTATTTCGGTCTGGCTGTCGATAACCGCCAACATTTTTGAAGGCACTGTGGTTTATACCATTATTCTTAGCGACCTTAGCAGTCTATCAGAAGAACGCAACCGAAGCAAAAAATTTGAAGAAGATAGCCTTATAAGCAAATTTGAGCTTGAAAACCGCACTCAAATACTTGAAGGTCTATTACATAAAAATCATATCGAGCTGCCCGGTTTTGAATCGGAATACACTTTTGTAAATTTTGAAAACTACCGGATCGGATTGAATATCATTGATTCACAGCTCAAAAAATGGTTTGACATTGCCAACAAGATTTACGGCGTATTTAAACGCCACGAATCTAAAAAGACTATTCTGGCAGCTATCGACGAACTTATCGACTATACTGGATACCACTTTGGCTTTGAAGAAAAATACTTGAAAGATTTTTCGTACAGCAAATTCGACGAATACAAAAATATCCACGATCAGTTTTTGAGTTCGGTAAAAGCATTTAGAACATTGTATAGCGAAGGCGAAACCGTGGCTCTGATTAAACTGATAACTTACATCAAATCGTGGATTCCGTATTACATTCCGCTCCACGACGAAAAATATATCACTCTATTTAAGAGCAACGGACTTTCGTAAAAATCATAACAAAAAGAAATCGCCACTCAAAAGGTGGCGATTTCTTTTTATCTCTATTTTTCTATTTAAAATTATATCGCTTTTTCTTTAGCTTGTAGATTCTCGTCCTCGGCAGTCTTAGGAAATATGCGTTTCTGAAAGAGTATCATTGCAAACACTCCTACCGTTACTGCAGCATCGGCAATATTAAAAATTGGATTGAAAAACACAAAGTGCTCCCCGCCCTTAAACGGCACCCACTCAGGCAGAGTGGTGTCAATTATCGGAAAATAGAGCATATCCACCACCTTGCCTTGCAAAAACGGCGCATAACCTCCACCCTCGGGCATAAATTCCGCAACCTGATTGGCACTGTAGCCCGAAGGTCCAAAAAACAATCCGTAAAACATACAGTCTAATATGTTTCCTATTGCTCCAGCAGTTATCAACGATAGGCAGATGATAAAACCCGATGTAGGATTTTTCTTCTTAATGGTATAACCCATAAAGATAAACAGACCAATAATGGCAATTATCCTGAATATACTCAGGATATATTTGCCCGCCATTCCTTCAAGTTTCCAGCCAAAAGCCATGCCCGGATTTTCGGTAAAGGTGATTTGAAACCAGCTGAAACTCCAATCCCAATTTAGGTAACTGCTCTCACCAATATACATGTGAGATTTTACCCATATTTTGAGGGCTTGGTCGGCTATCAAAACCAGCAAACCAATTATAAGAGATTTTTTTACTAATGGGTTCATTACGCTCTACTTCCTCTCATCTTTCTTGCTCTCTACGCTCAATGTGGCGTGAGGAACAGCCATAAGTCGTTCTTTTGGAATCAGTTTGCCAGTATTGCGGTCGATACCGTAGGTCTTGTTCTCGATGCGGATAAGAGCGTTTTCAAGGGCTTTGATAAATTTCAACTGACGCTCAGCCATAGAGCCTGCCTGCTCTTTCGACAATAGCGACGAACCCTCCTCGTATGATTTAAACGTGGGACTGGTGTCTACTGTGTCGTTGCCGTCTTGTTGGGTTATTATCTCGTGATACGATTTGTAAAGTTTACGAGCCTGCTCTAACTTTTCCATTATAAGGGCTTTAAATTCAGCCAGTTCTTCATCGGAGTATCTAACTTTTTCTTCGGCCATAATAGTAGGTGTTTTTTAGTTGTAAATTTAAATATTAATGTGTAGAGACGTGATTAACCACATCTCTACAACAGGGTTAAAAATTATATTTTCGATATACGGATAAGGGTGCTTGTTTGTTCGTCGATTTCGATATTAATTGCATCCGAAGGCATATTTTCTTTGTCAAGAATTTGGAGGCTATCGGTAAGTGTTTGAGAACAAATGTATTCCTTAAAGTTACTTAATGCGCCGCTTATCTCAGGAATCTGAGCAATCTCTATCTTGATTTTGTCGGTAACGTCGAATCCGCTGTCTTTGCGCATATTCTGAATGCGGTTGATAAGTTCGCGGGCGTAGCCTTCGTCTTTGAGTTCGGGAGTGATGTTGATGTCTAATGCCACTGTTATGCGGCCTTCGCTTGCAACAAGGCGTCCTGGAATATCCTCAGAGGTGATTTCTACCTCGGTGGTAAGCACGTTAACTTTTTCGCCGTTAACATCAATATCGATAGAGCCTTTTTGTTCAAAGTCTGAAATCTGCTCTTGCGACATTTCTGCAAGGTAGTTAGCCACGGCTTTCATATTCTTGCCGAGTTTCTTGCCGAGTTTCTTAAAGTCGGCTTTCACTTTTTTGGTAAGAATACCGGCAGTTTGATGCAGATATTCAAGTTCTTTTACGTTAACCTCAGTGAGTATCAATCGTTTAACAGCCTCAATCTTATGTTCCATATCGTCGCTGAGGATAGGAATCATAATTTTTTGCAGCGGCTGACGAACCTTGATAGCGGCTTTGCGACGGAGCGCGAGAACCATCGATGATATTTTCTGCGCCATCTCCATACGGTCTTCAAGGTCTTGATCTATAACTGATTGGTCGTATTTTGGATAATCTGCAATGTGAACAGATACGTTGCTGTTGCCCGATACGGCGTTGAGGTCTTGGAAAATCTTGTCGGCATAGAACGGAGCGATAGGCGCCATCAGTTGAGCCACTTTTTCGATACAGGTGTAAAGTGTCTGATATGCCGACAGTTTGTCTTCGGTCATTCCGCCACCCCAGAAACGTTTGCGGTTGAGACGAACGTACCAGTTAGAGAGGTTTTCGGTAACAAAATCCTGAATCATACGTCCGGCGGGTGTCATATCGTATGCGGCAAAACATTCGTCCACTTTCTTAATCAACGAGTTGAGCAGCGAAAGTATCCAGCGGTCGATTTCGGGACGTTTCTCTATTGCAATTTGAGGTTCGCTGTTGGTAAATCCGTCAACATTTGCGTAGAGAGCAAAGAATGAGTATGTATTATAAAGTGTGCCGAAGAACTTGCGTTTTACTTCGTCAACACCGTCAACATCGAATTTGAGGTTGTCCCACGGCGACGAGTTGGTAATCATATACCAGCGTACTGCGTCGGCTCCGTATTTTTCAATTACTTCAAAAGGATTGATTGCATTGCCGAGACGTTTCGACATTTTCAAGCCGTTTTTGTCGAGCACAAGTCCGTTTGAAATAACATTTTTGAACGAAACGCTATCGAAACACATTGTGGCAATGGCGTGAAGTGTATAGAACCAACCACGAGTCTGATCCACGCCCTCGGCTATAAAGTCGGCAGGGAAAGGCAGGTCGTCTTTGTGCTCAAAAGGATAGTGGTATTGAGCGTAAGGCATTGCGCCCGAGTCGAACCAAACGTCGATAAGGTCGGTTTCGCGTTTCATAGGCTTGCCAGAGGGCGACACAAGTATAATGTCGTCGACGTAGGGACGGTGGAGGTCGATTTTTTCGTAATTAGCCCTGCTCATATCGCCAGGAACAAATCCTTTATCTTTGTAAGGATTGCTCTTCATAAATCCGGCGGCAACTGATTTGTCGATTTCTTTGAAAAGTTCTTCGAGCGAACCAATGCAGATTTCTTCACGGGTGTCGCGGTTTCGCCAGATAGGCAGCGGTGTGCCCCAGTAACGCGAACGAGAGAGGTTCCAGTCGTTGAGGTTTTCGAGCCACTGACCAAAACGTCCCGAACCTGTTGACGGCGGCTGCCAGTTTATTGTCTTGTTGAGGGCAATCATACGTTCCTTGGCTGCGGTGGCGCGGATAAACCACGAATCGAGCGGATAATAGAGCACCGGCTTGTCGGTACGCCAGCAGTGAGGATAGTTGTGAACGTGTTTCTCTATCTTAAATGCGATGCCTTGCTGTTTCATTTCGAGGCTGATAATGATGTTCAGATCCTCGTCTTTGGCAGCGGCTTCGGCATCGTACTTGCCATCTTGATTGTATTTGGGCGAATAAGCGTTTTTAACATAGTCGCCAGCGTGATGATTGTATGCGTCTACGTCAACACATTTATTTACAAACGATTCGGCAAGTTCGTCAAGAACATAGTATTTACCACGGAGGTCTACCATCGGGCGGGTTTCGCCAAGTTTATTGATAAGGTAGAGCGCGGGAACGTCGGCAGCCTTGGCTACCTTGGCGTCGTCGGCACCAAATGTGGGCGCAATGTGAACGATACCAGTACCATCTTCGGTGGTAACGTAGTCGCCGGGGATTACACGGAATGCCTGCTCGGCAATCTCCACAAATTTATCTTTTTCGTAGGTAAAGCATTTGTCGGGATGAGCGGCAGCGTATTTTTTAACGAACTCGGCAGAAAGGTCGTCAACTTTTTCGCAAGGTTTTACCCACTGCATCATTTGTTGGTAATGCATTCCCACAAGGTCGGTACCTTTGTAACGTCCCACAATGCGGTAGGGAACCACTTTGTCGCCGGGTTTGAAAGCGTCCATATCGGCTTCTGCACCTTCGGCTTTGAGATATGCATTTAAACGTGCCTCAGCCATTACAACGGTGATTTTGTCGGCTGTGTAAGGATTGTAGGTTTGCACCACCACGTAGTCGATATTAGGACCAACGCAGAGAGCGGTGTTTGAGGGAAGTGTCCACGGTGTGGTTGTCCAAGCAAGGAAGTAAGGCTTGCCCCATTTTGTCATCTCATCTTTCGGGTCTGCTATAAGGAACATTCCTGTAACGGTGGTGTCCTTAACATCGCGATAGCAGCCGGGCTGATTGAGTTCGTGGCTCGAAAGTCCAGTGCCGGCAGCGGGCGAATATGGTTGGATAGTATATCCTTTGTAGAGATAGCCCTTGTTGTACATCTGTTTCAAGAGCCACCAGAGCGATTCGATGTAACGGTTGTCGTAAGTGATGTATGGGTCGTCCATATTGATCCAGTAGCCCATCTGCTGAGTGAGTCGTCCCCATTCGCCGATGTATTTCATCACGTCCTTGCGGCAAGCGTTGTTGTAATCGTCAACAGAAATTTTTTTGCCGATGTCTTCTTTGGTAATACCGAGCGATTTTTCTACGCTGAGTTCCACGGGCAAACCGTGAGTATCCCAACCTGCCTTGCGGCTTACTTGGAAACCTTTTTGCGATTTGTATCTGCAAATGCAGTCCTTAATAGTACGAGCCATCACGTGGTGAATGCCCGGCATACCGTTGGCCGACGGCGGACCGTCAAAAAATATGAATTTAGGTGCACCCTCGCGGGTTTCGAGACTTTGGTCAAATGTATGTTCATTCTGCCACCTTTCGAGTATTTCTTTGTTAATCTGCGAAAGGTCGAACTGCTTGTATTCGGCAAATTTCTTTCCCATTATTCTGTATTTTAAATTAAAACGGTGCAAATTTAACATAAAGAAAGTAAAGTGCAAAAAAATCTTTGCAATTACAATTTTATTATACATTTTTGTGGCATTTAATTTGGATAGAAATAATAATGATAAAGTCGTAAGCAATGTTTCTGAATTTGTACATAAAGAGTTCCAAGGTGTTTCTCGCCGAGGTTACCGACGGATTGCAAAAATTGCGCTCCGAGGTTAAAAATATACTCTTGCGTGCAGGTATCGAGGTAATTGAGCCAGAAAATACAGCAGATTCCAATTTAGAAAACCTTATGCTAAATGCCGACTGCTCGATGCACATTCTCGGCAACGACAATATTATCGACAACGATTCGCCTGTTTACGACACTCCTTCTGCCATTCAATACCGCACGGCAAAAGGACTTACAGATGGCAATTTTAAAATGTTTGTGTGGAATCCGTCGGGCATTATCAACGACAAAAACCTATATATCAACGATATCCGCCGCGACATCAACGACAATACAATATATTCCGACATTACTTCGCCTATTGTGTTTGTTGAGGAATTGAGAGCAATTATGAATATCAAACCTTCGGCTAAAACCGATGCCAAGAATTACGATATATTATTTATTTACAATACATTAGACCGTGATTCGGCAAAAGAGGTTTCCAATATGCTTGCCGACCTTCAAACTGTTACCGAACTCGAAATCAACGCTGGAGCCGACACCGACTATAACGACTTTATCCAAAACCAGTTACCTTTGTGCAAACTCGGAATCATTTATTACGACTACGCCACCGATTGGGCTCCGCCGTTTGCGCAGCAAGTATGGAAACAAACAGGAGGTCAAAGCGCTTCAACCCCTCTCTACATTGCCGGAAACAGCGATCACGCCGACGAAACTCAGTTAAAACCGCTAAAAAAAATTGTATCATACACCATAAACGAAAAGAGCATTATTCCGTTAGATATTAAAATATACTACGACAAAATCACAGGAAAAACATCATAAATATGCAACCCGAAATATGTCCATATCCCGGTCTTAGACCTTTTACCGAAGAGGAATCAATCTTCTTCAAGGGTCGTGATATGCACATACGCCACATTATCAAACTGTTGGAAGAAAACAAGATGGCGTTTATTACAGGTGCTTCGGGTGATGGCAAATCGTCGATGGTGTATGCGGGTGTGCTGCCAAACATTCGCGCAGGATTTTGTAAGGCAAAATACAATAGTTGGCTAATTGCCGATTTCAAACCCGAAAAAAATCCTTTTTTATCTCTCTGTGAATCAATATCTGAGCAACTTGAAATATCAAAAGAAAAAACTCAGGCAGAACTCAAATACGGTTTTTCGTCGTTGGCAAAACTCTATAAAGAATCGCCCTTCTACACCGATGGCGAACAAGGTAAAAACCTGCTAATTATAGCCGACCAGTTTGAGGAAGTGTTCACCAATTTGGAAAATTTCTCAAACGGAAAACCATCCGACGAATCGTACATAACTATCAACCTACTGCTCGAAACCATCAGGCTTTCGGTTATCGAAAAACTGCCTATCTATGTGATATTTACAATGCGTAGCGACTTTATCAGCCAATGCACTGTTTTCAAAAACCTTCCAGAGTATATCGCATACAGCCAGTTTTTTGTACCACAACTTAAACGCAACGAAATCCGCCAAGTGATTGAAGAACCCGCCAAACTTGCAGGAGGAAGCATTTCGCCACGCCTTACCGAAATCATTATCAACAACCTCAACAGCGGCTTTGACCAGTTGCCTGTGTTGCAACACGCATTAAATATGTTGTGGAAAATGGCTGATAATGGAGCGGTAGAGATTGACTTGATTCACTTGGCACAAATAGCAGGCATTTCGAGCGATGCTTTAAGTACCGAAGACCGTGCTAAGTTTAACATTTGGTTTGCCGAATTGCCCGAATACCAGCAAAAATATTACGAAAACCCAAGTCTCGACAATATTCTCAACGCCCATGCAGGAATACTTTACGAAAGCGCTTACGACTATTTTATGGAAAACGTTCCGTGGGCAGAAAAAAACATCACTCCCGAAGAGAGCAAAGAGATTGTGGAAACGGTGTTTAAGTCTTTGACCAAAACCGACAACAAACGTCAGGTGCGCAACCGTTGCACTATCAACGAGATAACGGGCATTATCAACAAACCTCACATCACCAACGCCACTGTGTGCGGTGTTATAAATATCTTCCGCACGCCAGAGAACACCCTGTTGCAGCCGTTCAGCGTTCCTGGACGACTCGACACTCAGTATCTCTCTGGCGATACTGTATTGGACGTTACCCACGAGGCTCTTATCCGAAACTGGAAACTCCTTGCCGAATGGGCTACCGAAGAGGAGTCGTTTCTTAAAGATTATCACGACTTTGCATCACAGATGAACCGTTGGCTAAGCCACGACCGCGAAGAACAATATCTGCTATCGTCGGGTACATATTCGTACTTTTTAAATTGGTATATTGCCAACACGCCCAATCCATACCGTTTTCTCAAATACGACAACACAAAAAATTCGTACCGACAGAAACTTAAACTTGCTCAAAGCCAATACGAAAACTGTCAAGATTTTATAGAGTTGAGCGATCAGGCTATCAAAACCCGCGAACGCATCAAACGCCGTAAATTGATGACGGTGCTTATAGGTCTTGCCGTTTTTACTGCTGCGCTTATAGTGCTGAGTGCGTGGGCATTAAACGAACAAAAATCGGCTCACTACGCTGCCGAATATGCTCAACAGCAAGCCGATTCGGCTCTTGTGCAAAAAGAAAAAGCCCTTAGGGCACAAGAAATTGCCGAACTTGCCAACAAAAATGCGCGATTGCAAAAAATTGAAGCACAAATAAAGGCAAGCGAAGCAAAAAACGAACGCGACAAGGCAAGAAACGCGCAACTACTTGCCGACCGTCGTCGTCGCGAGGCTGATTCGCTTAAAGATATTGCAGAACTCAACCTTCAAGATGCTGAGTTTCAAAAAGCTGTGGCAGAGATGGCTAAGCACGATGCCGAAGAGCAAGCACGAGTGGCACGTCAGGCAACTGACTCTGCAACTATGCTTTATAGTGTGGCTATGTCGAACGCTATGGCAATGAAAGCCAAAAGCGAATATGGCGACAACCGACTTAACCTGCGAATCGCTTACACTGCCTACAACCTCAACCGCCGCAACAACGTTACCCAAAACGATGCAGAGCTATTTGACGCTATGATTTATGCAATGGAAATCAACAATATGATTAAACCATTGAAAACCACTACCGAAACCATTGCAGCATTCACCGTTGATGAATTGGGACGCATTATTGTAATTACTCAAAAAGGTCAGATATTCGCATACTCTTACGCCAACAAAAAGACCAAAGAAGTTTTTAGAATTTCTGATTTTGTAAGTCGCGACCTTATTCATTCCGCAATTTTTTTAACACCTGAAATTGTGATTTACTCCACCACCGACAAGGAGACTTTCTGTATCAATTTTAAAGACAAAAACCGAAGCCGCACAAAATTATCAGTTCAGGGAGACTTTATCAAAAGTGCAATGATTACTCCCGACAAAAGATATATATGCGCTGCATATCTCAACGGTAGAATCGCTATTCTCGATGCCGACGACCCCGAAAGCCGCTCTATCGCCAATTACAATACCAAAACCTCAATTGCCGACATTTACTGCTACGGTAAATCTGACGTTTATATTCTTACTCAAAACGCGGCTCTTTTGCGTTGGAACTTTAGCAACAACACCACAAAAGAAATTTTCCGTCAAACAAGCATGAACGCTTACGCCATGACTGCAATCGATTCAAAAAGGCTTGCTATATGCTTCTCAAAGGGCGACATTGAGTTTCTCGACCTCAAAACTGGCACCAAAGAATCTGACATGCTCGGAGCTCACAACCGTATCGAACGTATTGTTTACGACGAAAACACTAAATATTTGGCAATGGCAAGTCTCGGAAACCGTATTTCGGTGCTAAATATCAAAAGGCGTAATGCTAAACCTTTTGTGGTTGACGATTTTATGCTGCACAACTTCCCGATTAAGAATATCGGGTTCAACGACGAAGGCACTATGTTTGTACTTACTGAAGAAAATGTTATCAGGTATTTTGACCTCGACATCAACTCTTACGCTCAAGAACTTGCCGACGAAAAAGTTACCGAACTTACTCGTCAAGAATACGGACTTATTTTAGGTAAAAATTTTTCATCAAAATAAACTACAAGGATTTTGGAACTCGGAATTGTAAATATTATCCTCATCATTACGGCGGTGGCTCTGCTGATTGCCCTCGTAATTGTGCTTATTACAATGCGCCGACGTATGCTAAATTCTGAACGAAGATTAGAACGACGCTACCGTCAAGAAATATCTTTCTACGATAGCGAACTTACACGAGTAAACTATCTTTACAACGAACTCGCTGCTGCTAAAAATATTAATCAACCAAATCAAATAACCGAGCAAAACATTCTGCCAAACAACGAAATCGCTATTGAGCAAAAAAAACTTGAGGCCGAACGCGAAAAACTCTCTCAGCGAAACAAAAAACTCTGGGATATGAGCCTTGCTATCGAAAAAGACAAGGAACGTATACAAATGCTCAAAAACCAGATAGAAGCCAAACACTTAGAGGTTACCGACAGTATCCGCTATGCTCGTGGCATTCAAAACGCACTTCTGCCACGCGAAGACATTTTAAAATCAATGCTTTCCGACTATTTTCTATTGTGGAAACCCCGCGATATTGTGTCGGGCGACTTCTATTGGATGAAAAAACAAGGCGACTTGCTGCTATTTGCTATCTGCGACTGCACGGGTCACGGCGTTCCGGGCGCTTTTATGAGTATGCTCGGCATGGCTTTTCTCAACGACATCACAGCCGACGCCGACAACAATATCAAGCCTTCCGACATTCTTGAACA
>JAFPYT010000377.1 GCA_017394445.1 Bacteroidales bacterium
ACATTGTCGGCATCGGTGTGGAGGTAGGTTTCGATTGCCATAAAGGATGCGGTCTTTGACCAATAACTATTGTAGTTGCGAAACAGAATCGACTGCATTACCGAAAACGGGTTGAACATAGACTTTTCGCGACCTATAATGTAGCCGTCGTAGGCGTGTTTCATCAGGTCAAAGTCCATATCGTTCTCCGTGCAAAGTTTTTTTACCTCTTGTTCGGTAAAACCATAATATTTGTCAGTGATGCCCGGATTTACTACGCTGTATTCCACAAAATTGTTCAACGCCGACTGAGTTCTTATCTTGATGATGGGCAGGATGCCGGTCATATATACCAAGAGAAAAATCTTTTTAGCATTGTTCGATTTGAACATAGCACGGAGGAAGTTGACATATTCGTCTTGAACATCTTGATCCACATCTCTCACGAGCATATCCCACTCGTCGATTATGAGTATGAAGCGGTCGCCGGTTTTATGGTTGATTTCTGCAAGCGCATTGCTGAGGCTCTCCTGTTCTTCCAAAAAATCATACGATTCTTTCAAATCTTTAACGAACCGTTTTTGTGCAACTTTAAGTATCTCGTTTTTGGGAATGTCGGCAAACCTGTTCCAATCGATGTATATCGTAGGATATTTGTTGAGGTGAGTTTTATAGTCAGGATTCTTTGTGATTTCCAAGCCCTCAAACAATTCTTCCGACTTTGACGAGCGATCGTAGTAGGCGTATGCCATCTGCGCCGCCACCGACTTACCAAAACGGCGCGGACGGGAAATACAGATAAAACTTTGTTCTGTATCAAGATTGCTGTTTAAAAAAGCCAACAATCCAGACTTGTCAACAAAATTGCTGTTGATAACCCTCCTAAAATCGCTATTGCCGTAATCTATGTAGTCGCTCATAACTCTTGTTGTTAATTGTTTCCGCAAAGTTAGCGATTAATTCGGAGATTACAAAACAGAAATGGCATTTTTTGGCGGCTTGTGTCGAGGAATGGCTTGCTGTTTTTTAAACACGGAGATCCTTCTTCCCCAAGCAAATCACCGGCAGCACCAGCACCACGCCTACAAGCGACATTACCAAGCCGCCGATGGTGCCTACTGCCATTGGAAACCAAAAGCCTTCTGCCTCAGACCCTACTATAAAGGGCACAAAGCCAAGCGCAGTGCTGAGAACGGTGAGCATAATGGGTACAATTTTTACGTTAAAGGCTTTAAAATAGGCAATTGCTGGTTTCATTCGCCGCTTGTATTTTTTAAATTCGTTTACAATATAGATACTTGCGTTTACCGTGATGCCGCACAAAAGCACCATTGCAGCAAATCCACCGATGTCGAACTTGATAGAAAAGAGGTAAAACGCCAAAAACAGCCCGATATAAGATACTGGTATTATGCCGATTATGGCAAACGGATAGCGCAACGAATCAAACAACACCGCCGTAACAAACACTATAACAGCAAGTATGAGGGCAAGCAAAATGTAATGTTTGGCTTCGTTGGGCCGCCACCAATAATAAGATTGATTGTAACTAATAGAATAGCCCACAGGTAAACGCAGACGGTAAATAGAATCGGCTTCGGCAGAAACCTTGCCGCCCATCACCGACGAACCAATATATTCGTATTGAAGGCAAAGTTGGTATTGTTGGTTTTTCTTAACTATCTGGTCTGCTGCTTGTTGCTTAGTGATTTTGCAAAGTTCCGAAATCTTATAATGCCGTCCGCCAATCTCCACGGGATGGTTGAGCAGCCACCAAAGGTTGTACTCCTCCGATTGTCGCGTATACATTACAATATCCTCCAAAACATTGCCGTTCCACACCGTTGCGCAACGTTGGTCGTTAACAAAGGTTTGACGGAGAAGCCAAAAGAGGTATTCTGCCGAAATGCCCTGACGAGCCATCACATCTTTGCGCGGAACAAGATGAAACTCCTGATAATCATTCTTATAATACTGCTGCTCGGCATTGATATTCACCTCTTTGATACGCTTAAACGAGAGAAGATGGTTTTTAACGCTATCCGCCCATTGCAGAAGGGTTTCGTAATTATAGCCCGCCATATCGAGGCGATACGAGCCTGTGGTTTCGCGTACAGAATTTGAAAAACCCTGATCTTGAAGACCATAGACACTCCAACTGCCTCCGCCGAGTTGCAAACCTTTGCTTATGATGTTGGATTTGAGGGTATAAGGAAACGCTCCGTGCTCCACATCCTTGTTGAAACGTATGCTGATATGTCCCTGCATAGCCTGCACCGACGATTCAAACTGCTTGATTTCCTTATAAGTAGAGAGAAAACTCTCCATTTTGCGAATCAACACATCCATCTGTTGAAAAGTGGTGCCGTAGGGAAGTGTGGCGTAAACTTGCAACACCACCTCATTGTCACTGTTCCAATAATTTCCGTCCATAACTTTTTCGGCAAAAAGGCGGAGAGTTCCACCAAAAATAACATCAGTATATGGGCGAATATTTTCATTGTAAATTTTAGAGCCAAACACATTGTTGTAAATCTTTGCCCAAAAACTTTCATTGTTGATTTCTTTTGGCATTAAGAAAAAAGGAATACCAAACGCCAAAATCATAATACCAATAGCCGTTTTCTTAAACCGAACAAGAAAGTAAACTATCTTGCGATAAACACGATTTAGGTAAACAGCCACCAAAAGTTTTACCTTATAAAATTTTAACACAGATTTTTGTGTCTGCAAACTGAGAATTGCTGGCACAAGCCAAAGAGCCACAAACACCGAAACTATAAGATTTACAATAATAACCACTGAAAAATCATAGAGGCTGAGTTTTACCTTATCATCTAAGAAAAACACAACTGAAAGCGCTCCCACAGTGGTAAGCGTAGCCGCCACAATAGGCAAAATGGCAGCAAGATTGTGTTCTCTACGCCAATGGTCTGCCATAATAATGGTGTTGTCGATAATAAGATTCAAAGAAATTGTGATACCTGCCAACGAATACAACTGCAACTCCACACCAAGCAAGTAATAGACCAAGCACGCCACAGCCAAATTGCACACAAGGCTGCAAGTAACCAAAAGCACGTGTCGCCAACTAAAAGTTGTTAACCAAATGAAAACCAAGAGAATAAGCACCGTAAGCGACGAACGGAAATAAATTTTGTCTAATTCGCCGCGAATACGTTCAGTGGCATCGTAAGCAAGGTTAAGTTCGTATCCGTGAGGCAGTTTGCGTTTAAGTTCGGCAATTTTGGCAACAGCCTTTTTTTGGAGTTCTATTTGGTTGGCAGATTCGGAGGCGTAGAGCGAAAGGTAGATGGAGTTTAACCCATTGATACGGCGCACATAAGTAGGCGGCGCGTCGGTGATGGTCATCTTTACAAGGCGATTGAGACATACGAGCGACGAATCGGGCAAGGGCAGATAAATATCATCGAGATTAAACACCGTGTCGGCAACGTTGGTGCTTAGCGTATACTTACCTATATTCTTGTGACTACGATAGTTAGATATAGCCGACTGAATATCCATTTCGGAAATTCCAAGACGTTGCAACAGTTCGGAATCGTATTCCAAACGGCGGATTTTGCGTTCAGCGCCGGTGATTTCCACCTTGGTGATTTCGCCAATCTCGGCAAAGCCCGTTTGAAACACATTTTCAGCAGTTTGCAAAATTTCCAACGGTGGCAGAAGGGCGTTGACGGTATAAGAAAGAAAAGGACCTTGCGAATCGTCGGCGGCACTCTGCGTATAAATCGATGGATATGAGACACCTTGTGGCAAATCGCTCCAAACCTGACGGATAAGCGTGGAAACCTCAAAACGGGCAGCGTCGATGTCGGTATGCTTATCTAAACGCAGAGTAACGCGTCCACTGCCGTTTTGCGACGACGATTCAATATCTTCAACGCCGCTCATTCGGGCAAACATAGCCTCCAAACGACTTGTAACCTCAGATTCCACCACCTTGCTTGTGGCTCCATTCATAGAAAAATATACCGAAATAACAGGCATTTTTTCCGAAGGTTGGAGTTTCAACGGCAGATATGGCAAAAACGCAAACCCTATAAGCGACAGGCATATAGCGGCAACAATTACGGTAAAGGACGATATGTTTTTTGCGTTTTTCATCTTAGATTTTCAAAGTCAAACTGTTCGGAAAGCGAAACACCGGCGGCAAAATCGTAAAGAGTTTGCTGACGAAGGCTATAATAGCATTGCCAATATTGATACATTGTTGATACATAATTGTTTAAAGCAGTTTGCAAACGCTGTTGCGAAGCCGAAAGTGTGGTAATATCAATAGCCGCATTTTGAAAACGCTGCACATTGGCATTGTAAACTTCTTGGGCGATGTTTTGAGTTTCTTGTGCGCTTTGCAGTAGGTAATATCTTGATTTTAATTCACTTATGGTAACAATCAAGTTTTGTTCCAACTCTTGAATATTTTGTTCTTGATCGATACGGGCAATGTTGAGCGAGTTTTCCGCCTGATTTCGCTGACCCTTGCGCACACCCCAGTCCACAATAGGAATTGCAAGCGAAACCGACACCACATCGCGACGCATAGGGTCGTTATAAACATTTTCAAATTTTTCTGCTTGCTGGTTAAAACCTATACTTGCATTAACACTCGCAGTAAAACGGTTCTGTTTTTTTACACGATCCAACTCGCGTTCTGCCTCGGTTACCGACTGCATTTTTTCTAAGATTAAATAACTGTTTTGATGCATATAATCAAGGGCTTGACGAGTGTCAACATCAAATTCTTCGGGATTATCGGGGAGAATAAGTATAATGTCGGTCTCCTTGTCAATGCCAAGATAAGTAGCCAAATTTAGCGATGCTTTTTTTACTGCCACCTCCGCCTCGTAGACCGAATTTTTGGCATTTACAACATCTAATTGCAAAGTCATAAGGTCAGTTTTGGTGATAGAGGCAATTTGAAACTTCCGCTGACCCATAACATAAAGCGAATCGCATCTATCTACTTGATTTTTTGCGTTTTTCAACTGATATTGTGCTTGTGCAAGATTAAAGAAATATGCAAGCGCAGTGGAGGCAATCTGTTCGGCATTGTAGATATATTGCAGTTTGGCTTTTTCAAATTTGACGGGTTCTATCTTCTTGTCCCACTTGAACTTATTATATCCAAACATTGTGTGCGAATATCCAATGCTGAGCGGAACCGATGAAAACTGATTGTAGGTAGTTGCACCAAAATATCTAAGATAATCGAGACTTGTATTTATTGTAAAAGTTCCGCCCAAAGGGGTAAAATTCTGCGAAAGAATAAGGTTTCCATTGGCAAGATACGATTTTTGCTGACGGTAAACGTCCATATCGCTCTCAGAATCGTAACGCGAAATCAACTGACGGTTGTAAGCCACAGGGGTTAACTGTAATGTTAGCGAAGGCAGCCTATCTGCCTTGTAATTGCGCCATTGCCAATAACTTGACATATACATATTTTTGTATCTAAACGCCGTGAGCGAACTATCCTGAGCAAGACGGATAACCTCAGGTAGTGTAAGAACCTTTTGAGCGTTAGACACTTGCGCAAAAATCAAAATCAATATTATAATAAAACTATTTTTCATAACTTTTTGGTTTTACTAAAACAATATATATCAACGGCATAACAAACAAACTAACAAAAGTGCCGACAGCCATTGTAGAAATCATAGCCACAGCCAAAGGCTGCTGCAATTCGGAACCCATATCAGAAGTGAACAAAATAGGCAACGCCGCTCCGATAGTGGTGAGCGAGGTCATTACAATAGCCCTGAGTCTGCGCTGTCCTGCCGTGTGAACAGCCGTGGCTATCGACATTCCTTGCTTGCGCAACTCGTTGATAGTGTCGAGTTTAAGAATAGAATCGTTAACAATAATACCGCACGAAACTATAATGCCAATTCCCGACATCAAATTGAGCGTGCAACCGCTAAGCCAAAGAACCACAAGGGCAAAGCATACGTCGATAGGAATCTCTACCATCACAATCAACGGCTGCAAAAAACTCTCAAACTGAGCGCACATAATAAAGTACATCAGCATTATAGATATCAAAAGAATCACTGCCAACTGCTTTACCATAGCCTTGTTGCCAAAAAACGCACCAGAAAAATCCACATCCCAACGATTGGTAGAATTTACAACCGAACGAACTGTATTACAGAGTGTTTCGGCATCGTCAACATCATAGAAATATATCGGCACATAACGACCGTTTTTGCCAGCGGTAACGGTTTTTAATTCTTGTGCGGTGGTCTGCCTTACCAAACGTCGGATTGGCACGTAAGTATTTGTTTTGCTGTTGTTATCAAACACATTTACAAAACCTTCGGCAATGAATTTATCTATATTATTACCATCGCCTTTGATATATACAGGCATATATTGATTATAAGAATGAAGTTCGGTAACTTGCTCACCCGCAACCATTTCGGTGATAAGGTTTTGAAGAGTTTGGATATTAACATTATATAATTGCAACGCCTGACGGTCGATAATCAAAAGTTTTTGAGGCACAAATGCAAGAGTAGACGAATGTTGGTCGGGCAAAGCGGTTTTTATCTTGCCCTCAATATCCTTAATCTCATCGCTTGAAGCCTCGTAGCCACGCTCCGAAAGTTGCGCCACTATATCAGCCTCAGCAGTTTCAAATAGTTTTTCAAAGATAGTTACAGGAGGCGAAAATTTAACCGAAGCATTAGGATAATTATCTTTTAGCCAAAGTCTTATAGAATTATTCAAAGGAGCGATACTGTCGGGCGAAGAGGTTTTAAAATATAGTTCCGCCTCGGTTTTAGATAGTTGGTTGGCTTGGTCTACCACATAATCTTGCACACCAATATACGCCGTTGATTCAATTGGAATATCATTTACTGCGCTGAGCAGCAATTGAGTACGGCGGCGGTTTTCATCGATGTTTATATCGTCGTTCCACTCGATAGAAGCCACTTGTTCATAATAATCAATTTTGGGCATCTTGCTCTTGCCAATAACTGTAAACATAAGCCAACAGAGCGGCAAAGTTAGCAAAACAATGATAATCACCACATTTTTGTGATTTAAAATAAAGTCGAACACACGGTTGTAACCTACCGAAATTGTTTGAATATGTCCCTTATTTTCATAGCCTTTTTTGGCAACAGATTTTGCCATAAACACACGGTATACCACCGGCAGAAGCATAATTCCCACCATATACGACACCGCCAAACCAGCCGTTATAGCAAAAGCCTGATCGCTGAAAATTGCACCTGCCATACCATCTATGAAAACCAACGGCACAAACACCGCCACTGTGGTGAGCGACGAACTTAAAAGCGGCGTAATCAACTCATTAGTAGCACCCACACACGATGTGCGGAGAGTGCGACCACGCTGCTGCCATTGTGCAATGTTTTCGCAGACAATCAACGAGTTATCTATCATCATACCCACCACAAGAATCAATCCCGAAAGCGATACAATATTCATAGATTTTCCAAACACGTAAAACGGTACAAATGTGATAATTACCGACGTTATCATACTTATACCTATCACCATCGACGAACGCAATCCACCCATAAACATTATTGCCACTAAAATTATGAGCAAAAATCCTAAAATCAGGTTTTGTTTTAGGTTTGAAATTGTATAATCCAAAAGTTCGGTTTGATTTCTACAAATCTGAAAATCAAGGTTAGGAAACTGCTGCGAAAACTGCTCCACAATTTCGTTGATACGACCGCGCATTGCATCCAAACCTTCGTCAGACTGCTTGATAACTGCAAGAGTTACAACACGTTTGCCACCAGCCATCGACAATCCTTGCTCCTTAACAGTAGAGGTTTCGATACGGCAGACATCCTTCAACTGAATAATCCTTTCGCCCGATTTGATATAGATATTTTCTACATCGTTTTTACCAGCAAGAATTGTAGCCACCTTGATGGTATATTCATAAATTCCGTCTTTTACGCGCATACTTCCCGCATCACGGTTGTTGCTTTGGAGAGCGTTGGTAATATCTTGAATTTCAAGACCATAAACTCGCATTTTGTCCATATCGGGCGTTACCATAATACACTGCGACGGAATGCCTGTAATATCTGCCATTGCCACCTCGGGGAGTTGCTCCACACGTCGGCGGATGATGTTTTCTACCGCCTGACACATCTGCAAAAACTCCGTTTGGTCGCCCTTATCGTCTTTAAGTGAGATATTTAGATAAAAAACTGGAATATCGGTAGCACTCGCCTTGATAGCCTTTGGACGCTTGGTTGATGGCGGCAGATAATTCATTGCGGCATCGATTTTTTCATTAACCTCGATATATGCGTAATCGGTGTTGGTGCCAAATTTAAAACGCATATTAATAATGCCTATACCGTCGCGCACCTGACTTGTAATCTCGTCTAAACCGTTAACTTGCAGCATATTATTGCGCAACGGCTGCACCACTGTGTTTTCTAATTCCGACGACGACATATCAGCATCAGAAGTTTGAATGGTAATCTGCGGAATGGCAATATCGGGCAAAAGCGACACCGGCAAAGTGTTGTACATCACCGCGCCAATTATCACAAACGCCAAAAACGCCATTATCACCGCAACGGGACGCCTAACTAAAAAATCCACTGCTACAATATTTTTGGTTACACATCATATTCATAATCAATAAATTATATCGCTACGGTCGGCAAGATAAGTGTTACCCGAAACCACCACCGAATCACCCTCGTTGATACCCGAAATTATGGCAATATGGGTGCTGTTTTCGATAGAAGTTTCCACATAGCACCAATGCGCCTTATGATCTTTGGCTGTGAACACCACAGGACGGTTTGAACGCATTACCACAGCACTTTTGGGAACTGAGATATACTCGCCAGCCTGCTGACTAATTTTTACACTAACATTCATACCTTCAAATAGTTGCGATGGTTTAAAGATTTTAGCCTTTACCCTCACCATACCATTGGATTCTACCGTTGGGTTCACCTCGGTAAC
>JAFPYT010000032.1 GCA_017394445.1 Bacteroidales bacterium
ACGACAAGGCAAAATCTGCCGACAAGAAACTCCGCGCCGCACAACAAGAATTTGCCGATAGTTTTGGCTTAACGCTCAATAAGGTTAGCCAATAATCATTTGCGCCTTAACTCACCAAATAAAAAAAATCCGAACCATCTGGCTCGGATTTTTTTTATTAGATTTTGACTTATCAATTGTCAATTATCAATTGTCAATTTTCAATTTTCAATTCTTCTTATTTACCTCATCCATAAGTCCTTCCACGAGTCTTACGTATTCGGCAAATTTGGCTGATTCGCGGATGCGCTCGGTGCGGCGTTCGCTGCCAAAACTTACCTCTACTATCTTGTGAATGCGGCAGGGATTGGCGGCAAGGATTATTATGCGGTTTGATAGGTAGACAGCCTCGCTGATATCGTGCGTTACGTTGATAATTGTGTGGTCGTACTCGCTACTGTAATAGATGTCTAAGAGGGCTTTCTGCATATCGCGCTTAGAGAAAATGTCGAGCGCAGATGTGGCCTCGTCCAAAAGCAGCACCTGCGATTTGTCCACAAGGTTGCGGGCAATAGAAACACGCTGCAACTGTCCGCCCGAAAGTGCCGGATATTGAGCCCACTTGTCTTTTTGGTCTGCAAGTCCCACAAGTGCAAGCATATCCAAAGCACGTTGTTTAGCCTCCTTTTCGGGAACTTTTTTGAGCTTGAGCGGAAGCATCACATTATCTAAAACGGTCATCCACGGAAAAGCCGAATACTGCTGAAACACCATAGGAATGTGGTGGTTAGAGTCGATTTCCTTGCCGTAAAACTTGATGCTGCCCGAATCAGGTTTGCTCAATCCCGACAACAGTTTCAATATCTGCGATTTGCCGCTGCCCGATGCTCCGAGAATGCTCACAAACTGTCCTTCGCCTTTGATATCTTCGATACGTAAGTTGAAGTGGTCGAAAAGCGTGAACCTTCCGGTGGCTGTGGCAAAACTCAGGTTGATGTCGCTGAGGTTGAAAACGTCAACGCCGTTTGATTCTACATTAATTGTAGGTGTGGAAATTGTTGCCGATGGTTCTATTGGCTGCTGAGGCTGCTGAACCTGAGGCTGCTGTTGAGCCTGTGGTTGCGGCTGCTGTTTCGGCTTGGTAGGGTCTATATTTTCAAACATCAGAATAGGCTTTTGCGGTTGTACTTAGATGGGAACAAAATCTTGTCGATAAATTTGAGGCAAACATCCTGAAAAATACCGATTACGATTACCAATAGCAAGAGTGCGTAAACTTCGGGCATATGGCTCATACGGGTCATATTTTGAATTAATGCGCCGATACCCGACACGCTGCCGTCTTTGTAGAGCATTTCCACAATTACGATGTAACTCCAACTGATACCTGTTAAAGTAATGATTTCTTGCGAGATAGTGCGTGTTACATACGGAAAATATACGTAGCGGAAACTCTGCCACGGTGTTGCGCCGAGAGTCTTGATGGTTTGCAGATATACAAAATCCTTGTCGTTGGCTGGGTTTTGAAGGTCGTTAACCTTGTTGGCAACGGCGGGGAGAATGTAAATCAAGAGCGAGAATGTGAGGAAAGAAACCTTCATACCAAATGTTAATCCGAAAATGGCGATAAAAATACCCGACATAGCAGGTATAGGCAGATAGCGCACCGAGTTGATGTATTTGCCAATCACCAAGTTGTTGATGGGATAAAGCGAAATAAAGAATCCCACAGGGAGCGAAATCAATATTGCCCAAAAATACGACATTAGGTTCAAACGGATAGAATACCAAGCGTTTGCAAACATATCGTATTCTGTTATAAGCGGTTTGTAACTTGCCAAAACGGTAAGAGGAGCAGGCAGTATTTTTTCGGGAATAAGTCCCAAAGAGCATACTGTCTGCCAAACTATCGCTATGAACAAGAGTCCCGAAACGGTGATTACAATCTTGGTGGTTTTTGATAATCCCGAATCGTCGCCTCCGAGTTTAAACAGTTCTTTTGCGTTGCTCATTATTTTGCCACAAGTTTAAATTCTGTCATACGGTATTTAGCGTCTGATCCGGTAGAACCTGCTGCAATTGCCTTTGCTGAACCGTTGCCCACTACTATAAAGCGGTTGGGGTCAAATTTGTATTCCTTTACCAAGAAATTCTTGATAGAGAGTGCGCGGCGGTAAGAGAGGTCTTTGTTGAGAGCGGCAGAACCAGTGTTGTCGGTGTTGCCCTCAATCATAATGCGTGCGCCTGAAAACTGTTTTGCAATGGGAACAAACTCACGGGTAATCTGATCGCGGGCTGCTTGATTGAGCACGTCGGAATTTACATCGTATTCAACAGAAACGGTCTTGTTTGAGATTTTTTCCTCTTCTTTAACCTCTTCTTGTTTGATTTCGGTAAACTCTTGAACCTTCTCTGCCGATTGGTCACCTTTTACATTATACTGCTGAGGATTGTCGTAAAGGGTTTCGATAACCGAACCGTCGGCAACTTTTTGCCAAGGAAGGGGATTTTTGCAGAGTCCGAGACCTTCGTATGTGCCTGCCATTTTGTTGTACAACTCCTCTCCTTTTACGCAACTTGTACAGGTGGTAAGACCAAAGAAGTTAGCCTCGTCTTCCAAAGTTACGTAATAGATGTTTTTAGAACCATCGATTACAAACTCCTCGTCTACTTGATAAGCCTTTGCAAATGCCTTTGCTGCCTGCTTAACGGCCTGAGGATTTGTGTTCATCTGGCTGTTGGCGTAAAGAAGTGCCGAAAGAAGTTTTGTAACCTTCTCTTTGTTGGCATCAATGTAAGATTGCTTAGCCACAAGACCGTCGCAGATAATCGACGAAGCCTGTTTGGTAGAAATCAGCACCTTGGTGTGGGGAACAGTGCTAACGATGTCCTGGTCGTCGGGAGAGAAAACCACAGCGGCATCGCACTGACCAGCCTTGAAAATCTGTGCAGCGTCCAAACCGCTTGCCACAATTTTGAGGTTAACCTTGTCGGGATTTGTAACCGACGAAGTGTTGATGTCGGAATATTCCATATTGTTGGTTTCCAACGTATTGATAAGCAAAGTGTTGGAAGCAGTACCTTCGGAACAAGCCACTACCTTGCCTTTTAGGTCTGCCACAGTGCGGATATCGTCTTTTACCACAATAGCGTCGGCACCACGGCTCCAATTGCTAATGTTGATAAATTTGGCATCGTTCATATCCGATCCTCGCGACATCTCCACGCCAAGAGCGTCGGCAGTACAATATA
>JAFPYT010000378.1 GCA_017394445.1 Bacteroidales bacterium
CGGCACTCCCACCGACAACCACAAACACTCTCTTTTTGAAGGTATCCGCAAGGCTGTACCCAACGCAAATGTCATCTACGCAAAGGGTTGCGAACTTACCGACGAATACAACACCACTTATCACCTTGGCGATTTCAACGATGGTCAGGGCGTGTTTGTAGAATTCTACCCCAACAACGACCTTGAAGGCGAACCCAAAGTAAAGGGTTATTACAAAGAATTGAATTTCAGCACATTTGGTGCATACGGATTTGCCGAGGGCGTTCCCACCGACAAAATTTCGGTACGCATAACTGGCAAATACACAGCCGATTTCACTGGAAAAATGAGTTATACCATAATGTCAGACAACGGTTACACCTTTACTGTTAACGGCAACGTGGTAGAAGACGCAAAACCCGGCGCACAGAGAGGAGGATTTTTCCGCCGTGCTCCCGAATACAAGACATTCGACGTAGAAAAAGGCAAAACCTACGACATCAAAATTGAATATCACCGCGGTATGGGTCCGTTTGCAATGCTCCGTGCCGACATCTGCGAACGTAAATATGCCGATTTTGTTGACACAAAAGACGCTGTTAAAAATGCCGACGCAATTATCGTAATTGGCGGAATTTCAGCACAGTTGGAAGGCGAAGGCGGCGACAAGGCCGACATTGAACTCCCCAACGTTCAACGCCGTCTCATCAAAGCAATGAGCGAAACTGGCAAACCTATCGTATATGTCAACTGCTCAGGCTCTTGCATCGCTTTTGAAAGCATCAAAGACCAATGTGCAGCCATCTTGCAGGCTTGGTATCCCGGTCAGGGCGGCGCAAAGGCTTTGGCTGATGTTATTTTTGGCGATTTCAACCCCTCTGGCAAACTCCCCGTTACATTCTACGCCAAGAACTCCGACCTTCCCGATTTCCTCGATTACAGTATGGAAAACCGCACCTACAAATATTTCCGCGGCGAGGCTCTCTATCCGTTTGGTTACGGACTTTCGTACACCACTTTCAAATACGGCAAAGGCACAATTTCTAAAACATCTATGAAAAAAGGTAGCACAGTAACAGTTACCGTTCCCGTTACCAACACTGGCAAAAAAGCCGGCGAAGAGATTGTGCAAGTGTACGTTAAGGCTCTCGACTACAAAGACGCGCCCATCAAATCGCTAAAAGGATTTGCAAAACTTAAACTCAATCCCGGCGAAACCAAAACCGCTACCATCACCCTCAACGACGAATCGTTTGAGTATTACAACGAAAAAATCGACGAACTCTCAGTTAAACCCGGACGCTACAAAATTCTCTACGGTTCATCATCTGCCGACAAAGATTTGCAATCGCTCGATTTAACAGTAAAATTGTAAGACTTTTTTCAAAACTCACATTTATAATTTAACAGAATGAAAAAACAATTATTTACGGCGGCATTGGCACTCACAGTATTAGCCGGCTGCCAACAACAGCAACAAGAAGAAAAACAGTGTTGCAAAGACAAGACAAGTCCCGTGCTCACAATCGAGGGCGGACAGGTTCAGGGCGTAGGCACTGAAACCAAAGATGTTTTCGTATTCCGTGGAATACCCTACGCTGCGCCTCCTATTGGCGAATTGCGTTGGAAAGAACCTCAGCCGGTAGTTCCGTGGCAGGGCGTTAAACTCTGCAACCTTTTTGGACATCCTGGCTATCAGGCAGTTCATTACCCCGGCGGATACGCAACAGAATGGGGTTACGGTGCAGAAGCACCTTACAGCGAAGACTGCCTCTACCTCAACGTTTGGACTCCCGCTCCTGGCAAAGTGGACGCAAAACTGCCTGTGGCTCTGTGGATTCACGGCGGCGGATACCGCGAAGGCTGGGGCTCAGAACCCGAATTTGACGCTCAGGCTTGGGCTGAAAAAGGCGTTATCCTTGTATCTATCAACTACCGTCTCGGCGTGTTCGGATTCCTTACTCACCCCGAACTATCTGCCGAAAGTCCCCACAAAGTTTCGGGCAACTACGGTATCTTAGACCAGATAGAATCGCTCAAATGGATCAAGAAAAACATCGCTCAGTTTGGCGGCGACCCCGACAACGTAATGATTTTTGGACAGAGCGCTGGTGCAGGCAGTGTAAAAACTATCTGCGCTTCTCCCCTCTCCAAAGGTTTGTTTAATAAGGCTGTAATTATGTCGGGCGGCGGTTTGACCATCGCTCCTCCTCCCGGTGCCGCAGCCGACGCCAATATGCGCAGAATGTTCCCCGTGCTCACATACGAAGAGGCTCAACAACAAAACAAAACCGTACTCGACTGGGCTGGATACACCAACCTCGAAGAAATGCGTAAAGCCTCTACCGAAGTTATCTACACCATTGGCACTATCTACAACCGCGTCACCAAAAAGAATGCCTTTATGACCGGAATGCCTGTAACCGACGGCTACTGCAACACCAAGAGTTTCGACGAGGCTGCCATCGACGGTTCGCTCGCCGACGTTCCCTATATGATTGGTTTCACGCAAGACGACCTTGGCGATATGGCCGACGGAATATCAGCATTCTGCCTCAACCGCGAAGAAAAAGGCGCAAAGGCTTGGGCTTACGAATTTGCCCGTCCCCTACCCGACGACGGCAGCCATCCTGAGGACTACCTCAAAGGCGCATTCCACTCGTCTGACCTCTGGTTTGTATTCAAATCGTTGCAGCACTGCTGGCGTCCTTGGACACAGGGCGACTGGGACCTCTCAGAAAAGATGCTCACCGCTTGGACCAACTTTGCAAAATATGGCGACCCCAACGGCAACCAAGGCGGCTCTTGGACTCCCTACACCAAAGACAACGCCAAGTTCCAACTTTTCAAACTCGACGCACAAGACAAAGAGAACACCGAAATGGGTGATCCCATCAAGTCTACAATGCCGAGCCAATGGGGCGTTGGCGCACCTAAATAGGGTTTTATCCATTATCTATTAAAATGCACCTTCTCTACTGAAATAATAAGTGGGGAAGGTGTTTTTTTGTTGATATTTTCATACCTTTACCCCGACTAAAAAACACACTCATGCACACAACACTACACCCATGGTCGCCCAACGATAAAGACCAACTTATGAATTTATGTAACTCGGTAGACCGCAGGTATTTGGCGGATCGTTTACCGAATCCTTATACAATGGAAGATGCTGATTTTTGGCTCAATTTGGTTAGCAATGCCGAAAAAGACAAGACGGGATTGTTTCGCGCAATTGTGGCTGACAATACCATTGTGGGCAGCATTTCTATTGAATGTAAGGGCGATATTTTTAGAATCGACGGCGAAATAGGTTATATGATTCTTACCGAATATTGGAACAAAGGTATTGCTACCAAAGCGGTGGGCGAAATTTCAAAATTAGCATTCAACTTATTGGATATAAGCCGCATATCAGCCAAAATATTTGAAGAAAACATTGCTTCGGCAAAAGTATTAGAAAAAAACGGCTACATATTAGAAGGCATTATGAAAAATGCCGTTATAAAAAACGGCATTATTCACAATGTTTTGCATTACGGATTGGTGAAGTAATTTATTTTACCTTCCACACCAAAAGCGAAATATAACCTTCGCCAAAACCAGTGGTACAGAGATAGATAGCATTATTCAAATAGTTATATTTGCTATCGTTGGGTGCGTCGAACTTGGGCGAGGTGCGGAAATAAAACTGCGGATTGCCTTTGTCGTCTTTGCTGGTTACGATAAGACCGGCGTTGCGAATGTGAATATTTACCCCGTCGTCGGTGCGAATACAATAGATGGCTTCGATTTCGTTGCGTGCATTTTTGTGGTCAACATATTGATAATCAGCACCGCCACTAAGAACAGTTCCCTTAATATTAGGACCTTCAAAAGTGCCGCCAACAATGGGAATTACCACACGTTCGCCACGCGAAGTTTGACCGCACGAAAATGCAGGGTCGCATTTTACTTTAAGTTCCATAACAAACTCCAACTCAGGTGGTTTTGGAGTATTGTTCTGAGCGTTTGCACCAAAAGATAACAGCGTAATAAACGCAATTGCAAATAAGAGTTTTTTCATTTCTATTATGTTTAAATTAGTATTACACCGCAAAGGTAACAAAAAATTGATTACCTACTCCCCTATTTTAAAACTAAACGGCTTGTCGAAATTTCTGCGGTTGTAGTATGTTACAGAAGGGTTTGTAAGGTTCATAACCATAGTCCATTGCGTGCCTCCAACAAAGTTATCACCCCAAGGAAGTTGCGATACAGAGCAAACGGCTTGGGTAAATTGTTCGGTATTCATAACTCCCTGAGCATCATCGTATAATCCGCAAAGTTTGGTGTAACGGTTGTCGCCCTCTTGCAATCCGGCGTTGAGTTTTTCTTGACAAAGATAATGGTTGGTAACGGCTTTGGTTTCGGTAACAATCATTTGATTATCAACATATTCTACAACCACGCTCTTACCTGTTGCATCGGTCATAGAATAATGGTGCGCTGCGCCTATATCTGAGTGCATATCAATATCTTGCAAAAGTTTTACAGCCTCATCTACCGTGGCGGCATTTTTGAGCAAGTATGCAATGGCAGATGTGGTGGTAAGGTCGGGCTTGGAGGTGTTTTGAGCGGTAATCTCGTCGTCGCCAGCCATAAGGTCGGCAATGGCAAAACCCTTTTCGTTAACGCCGTCGAGGGCAAGGAACAATCCACTGAGAGCCATATACTGATTGGCAAAACCTTCGGGTTTCCATCCCTCACCAAAACCGCAAAACTCTATGTTAAAGGTAGATATATACTCATATCCGCGTTTAGGACGGGCGTGGAGAATGATGGCTGTGGCAGAGTTGTAGTCGAAATTTCTGCCCATCAAGATATTTTGGTCGGGGGTGCGTGCAGTAAGTGTGGAGCAGCCATATTTCATAGAATCGGGCTGTGCGGGCGGGTTGTAATACCCTTTGGAGAGAAATTTGGTTATCTGAGTAAGAATCTCGTTTGAGTTTTTTGCGCCGCCATTTGCCAAAAATTCGTCGAAACCGTCGTCGCCGTTGTACTCCATATAATAGAGTCCGCTGTCGAGTTTCTGCACCGACATTGCGCCTTTTACCATATCGCCAAACGACATCCAAGTGAGGATTCCTGCCAAAAGAATAAATCCTAAGAAGATAATGCTTGTAATTTTTATTGCCTTTTTCATTTTCGTAATATTTTTAGTGTTTAACAAATCGGTTGATTTTTGATGCAAACTAAATACTTTTAAAAATTAAATGCAATACCTTGGGATACTCGCCACCGTTTTTGGGACGAATTATGCCTTTTGGGACAAACGTAACGCTTTTTTGGGACGAAATTACTACCTTTGCCGCATAATTTTAATTTACCAACTATGCTCCCGATAAAAATTACAGTAATGAGGAAATGCCATCACGCCGACCTTTCCGCCCGCTACGAAAACCCCATTGAACACACCTGCGATATGGAAGAAGGCGCGGTTTACATCTCATACAATGCCGAAAAGCCCGACGGACTCTGTGCAAGCGCTTGGCTATCGCTACAACCCTTTGTAATGGCACTTGCCAATGGTGCCGAAAATTTTTACGACGGCTGGATGAAAAATCCCAAATCAGCAATGGTCTCGTGCAATGATGGCTTCCGCCCGGTGAGTTTTTTGGTGGAGGTGGAGGAGGTTAATGGACGTTAAGGTCTTTGAAAAAAGCCTGCCCCTTTGCCGTAAGAAGGTATTTTTGACGGGGATGACGGGGAGAATTAGGATAAAGCATACGGACATAACCATTGTTTATGGCTGGCTCTAAATAGGTGTAAATAAAACTCTTACGATCTTTTAATCCTATCGCCATCATCATTTCTTTCACGTTCTTTTCCTCATTACCAATCACTTGAATGAGTAAAATAATATTATGATTATCAGTATGTAATTTATTATTAACTTGTGGGGTACTTGTGGGGTACTTGTGGGGTGCTTGTGGGGTACTTGTTCGGGTAGCGAGATTAGGCTGAGTTTTCCATTCTTCTGTTGTATGGATATGGAGATAGCGGTTTCGCAAATCCCAACCTTCACCAAGAAGTAGATTACGGAAAAAGCGTTCCAAATATACAGAATTGTAATCAATATTTTTAACAGCGTTGCGGTAATTGGCTCTGACTAAGGCATTTCGGAAATACCACGAATGCTCGGCAAACATATCGTTTTCAACATTAAAACCTAAATCACGCAAATACAAAATCGTAAAAACCGCCGTAGTACGAGTGTTGCCCTCGCCAAAAGCGTGAATCTGCCAAATGCCCGACACGAACTTGGTGATATGTGCAATAAGTTGGTCAGTATCAATATTTTGGTAACTAAATTGACGTTCTTGACCGATATCGAAATCCAATGCAGAACGGAGATCTTCCCAATTAAGATAATGCACGGTATCATTATCTAAAACCCATTCTTTTTTGGTGATATCGTAGTCGCGGACACGTCCGGCGTGTTTAAAAACTCCATCAAAAATTCTACGGTGAAGTGCAATGTAACCTTTTGTGCTGAAATCCAAGGTCTCAGAAGAAAGAATCTTAGTAATATTTGCCGAAACCTTGTCAGCCTCCTGAGTTTCTTCATCGTTGGGCTCACGGTTAGTTTTCGACTGGTAATAAGATTTTATGAGGTCGCGCACCTCGTCGATATTTATCTCGCCCTCGATATGTTTGATGGCGGTCTCTTTCAGATAATCAGAAGTTTTCAATCCGTCAACTTGCTGCAAACCTATCGCCGTCCGCCAAATAGATGCCTTAGTCTTTTTGTCGGGTTCACCTTGGCGGATGTATTCTTCGAGAGAGGTATATTGTGCGTTGATCATAAAATGCGCTTGTTAGTAGAATGCAAAGATAAGATTTTTTTATCATACTTTCTCCATCTTATACCCCAACCTTTGCAACTCTACTGCCGCGCCGATGGTATATAACACCTTGCAACTGAGGGTGTAAACAAAAAATGCCGCTGGGGTGGAGGGTTCGATGCCTTCGTGACGGATTTTGTCTAAGGCAAGACGCGAACAGGAGAGCACAAAGTCTTCGGTTTTTTGGTATTCGTCGCCTTCAAGACCGAGTATTTCGCCGCGTACCACCTCGTCAAGATAGTCGAAACCACGTTTGTTGCGGATATGTTCGTAGATGTTGGGATGTTTGCCGTAGATAGCCCAATCGGTGTCCCAATATTTAGCCACAGCCATTCCGAGGTACATTGCCCATCCGAGCGACACTGCGGGATATTTGGCTATCTCTTTTGAAGCGTCGGTGATGTACGACGGAGCCACGGTGTCCCACATCTGCAAAATGTCGGGCGATTCGGGCAGGCATCCGCGAGTTAGGCGTTTTTGCTCCACACAAAGGTTGGTAAGGCTGTTGAGCAGCGTTTGTTGATAGTTGGTGTAATATTCTTGTTGTTCCATTTTTTTTGGCAAAAATAGTAAAAATCATTTTGCACTGCAACAAAAATTTTTGTAATATTGCGCATTATTAACCCATAAATAATTTCGACAAATGGAAAAAAAGAAGTTTAAACTCATTTTATTAGTCCCGATTGCTATTTTGATAATGTGCTTCAAATGCTGCACAGTTATCGACAGCGGCGAAATCGGAATCAAATTTCACAAATGGTCGTCGAACGAACAGGATTACGGCGGCGTGGAAGGCACTTGCAAAGGCTGGGTATTCTACAACCCAATTACAACCAGCATTTTTACCTATCCCACTTATATTCAGCGCAAAAACTACGAGGCTTTTAATGTTAACGCCAAAGACGCGTCGGTATTTTCGATGGACCCCACTATCGCCTACCGAATCGACCCCAACAAGGCGTGCGACATTTTTGTAAAATACCGCAAGGATGTTGAAGACCTCGAAAACGGCTACATAAGAACCTGTATTTATGAGGCTTACCGCACTTGCGCCAACAACTATACATCGGATTCTTTGATGTCGAGCCGTGCAAGTTTTGAGGCTGAGGTTAGAACCCGCTTAGAAAAAAGTCTCGAAGCCGAAGGATTTTTGGTAACAGAGTTTACCTCGCAAATCACTCCTCCACAGTCGCTTGCACAGATGATTAACGAAAAGAATATGGCAGTACAGAGTTCGCTCAAAGCCGAGAACAAGGTGAAAGAGGCTGAGGCCAACGCCAAAATCAAGATTGCCGAAGCCAAAGGCGAGGCCGAGGCTATGAAGGTGAAAGCCGACGCCGAGGCATACTACAACCGCACCATTTCGGCATCGCTCAGCCCCCTCATCGTTCAAGAAGACTGGATTGAAAAATGGGACGGCCACACCCCAACCATTGTAGGTCAAGGCAATACAATGTTTGATATGTCGAAGTTTGCGATAAAGTAATTTTGCAAAATATACACCAGCCGTCTGGAAGACGGTATTTCTGTAACCCCGTACATCAAGCGATTTATCGCGATGTACGGGGTTATCTGTGAGTATCGGAGGCGCATCTCCTCTACTACCTGATATCTACATCACCATCTCCCCTACTACCACGCACATCATCGCCGCATAGCGGCTCATTGTACGTGGTTACAAAAATGCCGTTTTCCAAACGGCTATATCACTTGAAAATCAAATCATTACATTTCTTTAATAAAAAAACATCCTCTAAAATTTGTTTTTTCAATTTTTACACCTTATTTTTACAATCTAAAATAGACAAAATTGAAAGAGTGTTTGCTTGATGCTGATTCACTGAAATGTCCAAATAATCAGTTTATCTTTATCAGTTCAGGCAAATGCTCACACTCTGCATAGGGTGTGGGCTTTCTTTGTAGTAAAGATAGGGCCTTGGACAGCCTCAGTGTGCTATGAAGATATGTTCCGCACCTTTCTTTTTTATAATTCTTAACATCTTAAAATTAGTACTTTATGGAAAATTTTGAAGAATTATTAAAAAAGGCAGAAAACGGAGATGCCGAAGCGCAATATCAAGTTTCAGACTGCTATTTATACGGATTATATGGAGTAACAGTAGATCAACAGAAAGCACGTATGTGGTTTACAAGGGCAGAAAGTAAAAATAAGAAAATAATGCAACGAAGGTTATTATACAATTGGATAATTTTTGCTATAATGCTAATAAATGTTATAATAATGATACTTACAGAACATTTATTTAATAAATATCTAATTGGTTCCCTATCTGTAATATCTTGTTGCCTGATAATTTTTCTTGTCGGTTTTAATCCCTATCACAAAATTTACTCTTTATCAAAAGAAAATGAAGTTCTGAAAGCCATTGACAATTTGAATTCGAAAGTTGCAGAAACAGGTAGTAAAGAAGCCAAAGACCAAATAAAAGCCATAAAGAAAAAGAAAGATATAGATGATATTGTCAAAGAACTCAACGCCGGTCAAATATCAAGGGAACATGCACAAGCGCAAGTGTGGTATTATTTATGTCTTGCATTATTTATTAGTACAATTATCGGCTTTGTATATTATATGCGTTGGAATATCAACACTATATCCGAAATATTAGAACCTCTTTGGCCAGAAATGCTTGTAAGGGTATTAATCAGTATGTCGTTTCTCTCTATGATATTTATCCTTATAAACCAAGCGGCACGCTCGCGTAAAACTATGGTACTGCTATCAAGAGAAATTCAGGAATATACATATATAGGTGCATTATTAAAAGGAAAGGTGGGTTTGTTCCCCGACAGAACTGAAACCGACACAAGAATAGATGAAACATTAGACAATATGATAACACAGCATCTCGAAATGCAAAAACTACGTCTTGCCAAAGAAGACCACTCCGAAGTCAAGGACATCACACCCGAAGTTTTGAATTTCTTTA
>JAFPYT010000379.1 GCA_017394445.1 Bacteroidales bacterium
CTATTATTATATCCTAATTTTTTATCACGGATTCGGTTTCTTTTCTAAATCCGTAATTTTTTACGTTCTCGTTTTCGATAGGTTTCTTATTTTTGTAATACTTAATCATTTGTTAAGTAATTCACCTTTCGTAAACGATTAATAAATGTATTTTTAACACTTATTATTTTCACTTCGAAACACTTGGTTTTTACGGAGATAAATCGTTTTGTTCAAAGAACGTCGTTTGTTTGTTTTTCCTCTGCTTTTTCTCTTATCGATTATCGCATCGGATTTCCTTTTGTTTTACGGTGCAAAGATACGGCACATTTTTTACCTCGCAATAAAAAACCGTTTAATTTTTTTTTAATTAATGATGAACCAAAAGTATTATAAGATAATATAAGATTAAAAACATTTGCTTTTTTGCCTAATATGCAGTAACTTTGCCGTATTAAATAACAACATTATGAAGAAGAAATTATTTATAGTATGCTCTGCTGCCTGCACAATGGCTTTCGGGTCGTGCGGGCTTTCGGTGGGCGAAAAAGAGATTGCCGCTGCCGATTCGCTGTTAACTTCTTTGGCCGAGGTCTACACAGTAGATTTCGATACAAAAGGTCCCGATGACATCACCAAAATTGATTACGCCGTATTGCATTTATATAAGGTGTGTCCCGAAAAATTTCAAGAGGGTCGCAAATCATACCTTGTAAAAATCGACAAAGAATCGGTTGCCGCAGCCGCACAGAATGTGTTTGTATCGCCGATAAAGGAGCATCAGAGCACCAACGAGGTGGATTTTGCCGATGGATTTTACGAAATACGCCGTCCTGCCAATAGCGAAGAGTTTCTCTATTGCAAAACCGAGGGCGAGGGTGTGGTTTCGGGCGACACCTTAATTATAAATGCGGGTGTTTATTCTGGCAAAAACGACGCTCCTCGCACAGAAGCTTCGCTTTACAAAAAGATGAATACCAAAATCATCTTCAAAGACGGCGCTATTAAGGTGGCTGAATATCAGGAATCTCATTAAAACTCTATACTGAGACCATCGTAAGCCAAATGAACGCCTTTGTGGAGTGATGCGTCCGTTTCAGCGTGAAATCCCATTTCGTGACCTATGTGTGTGATGTAGGCATTTTGGGGCTTAACCTTTTTTATAACTTCGAGAGCCTCGGGCAGCGAAAAGTGGGAGAGGTGAGAGGTTTTGCGTAATGCATTGATAACAAGAATTTTTGTGCCTCTTATCTTGTCTAATTCGCACTCCTCGATATGGCTTGCGTCGGTGATATAGGTAAAATCTTTGATGCGGAATCCGAGCACTGGCAGTTTGTAGTGCATTACATTAATAGGTGTAACGGTTAATCCAAGCACATCAAATGGGTCGTCGCCCACGTTGTGGAGTTCAATGTCGGGAACGCCCGGATAGCGCGGCTCGCCAAAACAATAATAATAGTCGCGCTTGATACTGTCAACGGTGATATAGTTGGCATAAACGGGCATGGCGCAACGCTGCATATAATTAAAGGTGCGGATGTCGTCTAATCCAGCAAGATGGTCGCGGTGTTGGTGGGTAATCAAAATAGCGTCCACACGGCTGATGTGGTTGTTGAGCAGTTGCGTGCGAAAATCGGGACCGGTATCTATAACAATATTTTTGCCGTCCACTTCTATCATAGCCGAACTACGCATACGTTTGTCGCGCACATCGGTAGAAGCGCACACGCTGCACGGGCATCCAACAATCGGCACGCCCAACGAAGTTCCCGTTCCAAGAAAAGTTAGTTTCACTATTATATAAAGTGTATTTGTGGCGCAAAAATACAAAAATTTTGGCATTGTAATAAAAAAAGAGTAATTTTGCGGCATTAAAAACACATTATCAATGCCCACAGCACAAGAAATAAAAGATACTATTGAGCGCAACCGCGCCGAAATTTACAAAAAAGACTACACCTTTTTTGAGGTAGACACCTTTGTGAAATGCGTTGGTTATGTAGAAAAAGAATCCGTATCGTGTAATGAGTGCCGTGCCTTGCTGTCGGATATGGCAGATATAGCCGAACGTTATCCGCAAATGCTAAACAGTGGGAGCAAGGGACGCGCTGAGTTTCAGGAACATATTTCGCAATACGAGTTTCACCTGAAAGATGCACACGGCTACCGGCGCAAAGGAATTTATATGCCGTTGTACACGATGGCGGGCTTGGCAGTGGGCGCACTTGCAGGATGGATTTCGGGATTTTATCTTATTTCTATGGCATCAGGAATGATTTTGGGCTACATAATAGGATCTGCTCTCGACCGTAAAACATCGCGCACCGGCAAAACGCTTTAATAAGTTGAAATCAAAAAAAAATATTGAAAATTTATTTGCAAAAAAAATCAAAAAGATTTTGTACTAATCAAAAAATAGTACTAACTTTGCGCTAATTAAAATTTAAAAATTAATATAAATTAATAATTATGAAGAAAGTAACTGTTAACTATCTGGCATTGATGATAGCCACAGCCTTTGTTGCAACAGGCTGTAACGGTTTGAAGAAAATGGCTGATAACGCCAACACTATTCAAAGAAACATCCAACCCCAACCGTTGGAGATGCACGCAGGCAAAGTTCCCGTTAGCATTACGGTAACATTCCCCGCTAAATATTTTGACAAAAACGCCTACTTGATCTGCACACCCTCATTGAGCTCTGCTACAGAATCTAAGGAAGTTAAATTCAAGAGCACCACTCTTCAGGGCGAGAAAGTTAAGGACAACAATCCTACTATCAAGTACAAAACAGGCGGTTCTTACACCTACAAAGACACTATCGATTACGATCCTGCCTTCAAAAAATCTGATTTGATGCTCTCTTTCAAAGCTACTAAGAATGGCGAGTCTGTAGACGTTACATCGTTCAAAATTGGCGACGGTGTTATCGTAACTCCTCTCTTGGTTGAAGAAGGCCTCAAAGTTGACAACGGCGGCGAAGCTGGAAAAGGTCGTACAATCGACGCAAAAGTTCCAAAGCCAACCAGCAGCGAAACTTCAAAAGACCTCACAGTTTACTTCCCCATGCAGAAGTCTGATATGACCGCTGCTGAGCAGAAGAAAAACGACGTTAAAGCATTCGTTCAAGCTGTAACTGAAGTTGCTAACGATGCTAACACCGAGCTCAAATCTATCCAAGTAGCTTCTTACGCTTCTCCTGATGGTCCTGAGGATATGAACTCTAACCTCGTTGAAGGTCGTGGTAAAAACTCGGTTAACTTCGTTAAAAATCAGTTGAAGAAAGTTGAAGGCACACAAAACGATAACTTCGTTCAGCGTCAAACAACTCAGGCTGAGGACTGGGACGGCTTCCGCAAAGCTACTGAAAACAGCGATCTTAAAGATAAAGCCCTTATCCTTCGTGTTCTCTCTATGTACTCTGATCCTACCGTTCGTGAACGTGAGATTAAGAACATTTCTGAGGCTTACACCGAACTCAAGAGCGACATTCTTCCCAAACTTCGTCGTGCTGAAATCAAGGCTATCTGCCAATCAGCTGAAAAATCTGAAGACGAAATCGTAAAACTCGCAGGTTCTAAACCCGACGAACTTACTCAAGAAGAAGCTCTCTACGCTTCTACAAGCAAACAAGCTGACCTTGACACCAAAATCAACGTTCTTGAAAACTACGTAAATCGTTTCCCCAACGATTGGAGAGGTTTCAACAACCTTGGCAACGCTTACATCGCTAAGAACGAACTTGGCAAAGCTCAGACAAATCTTGACAAAGCTCTCGACCTCAACAGCAACGAAGGCGCTATCTACAACAACCTTGGCGTTCTTGCTCTTGCTAACGGCGACGAAGAGAAAGCTAAAGAGTACTTCACAAAAGCTAAAAACATGGGTGGCAGCGAAGAAGCTGGTTACAACCTCGGTGTTCTCAACATCAAGAATGCTGAATATCCTCAAGCTGTAAGCAACTTTGGTTCTACTCCTACTTTCAACAAAGCTCTTGCTGAACTTCTCAACAAAAACAACGGCGGTGCTAAATCTACTATCAATAGCGTAGACAGCGACGAAGCTGCTGTTGACTACCTCAAAGCAGTTATCGCTGCTAAAAACGGTAGCAAAGACGAGGCTATCTCTAACCTCAAAGAGGCTTGCAAGAAAGACTCTGCTTGGAAAGATTACGCTAAAACCGACGAAGAATTCCTCCAATTCTTCGAGGACGACGCTTTCAAATCAGTTGTTGAATAATAACTCTTGAACCCCATTATAAAAAAGCCTGCACAATGCGTGCAGGCTTTTTTTGTTTGTATCGTTTGTATTATATGGGTATGTGAAATTACTTGAAATACTGTAAAATATCTATATAAAAAATCCCCTCCGGTGTTATTCCAGAGGGGATTCTTTTATTATTTGACTACTTGTTGGTTAGTTATTACAACCACTTAACAAGAGCAAAATCGCAGCGGTGCGAGAGGTTTTTGTTCTTGGGGTAGAGACGGAAACCGTAGTTGAAGTTGCCGGGTTTTACAGGTATCATTTCGATGCTGTAGTGAGTAAAGCGGCCGGCGTGTTTCTGCATTGTGAGCGGTTTTACAGCGAGTATTTTGGTGCTGCCGTCTTGTGCCGATTCGGTAACCACCATTTCGATTTCTACTTCGTCGGGGCTGAGTGCGCCAAGGTCTACAACTACTTCGCCGAAGTATTCCTCACCCATGTACAACGGGTCTCGTACAATGTCGCAGAAGTTGAGTTTTTCGATTACAATCTTGTCCCAGTTTGCCATTATCTTGTGTTTCCAAGCAGCAAGTTCACGGGCAATTGCGTAGTCGTTAGCGTTTACCTTTTCGCTTGTTTTAGCAAGTTTGTTGTAGTAACGCTCGTAGTAATCGTCGAGCTGACGTTTCATTGTAAAGTTAGGAGCGATATGTCCGATAGAGTTCTTGATAACGCTTACCCATTGCTCGGGAACGCCTTTGGCATTGCGTGTGTAGAATTTCGGGCAGATGTCCTCGATAATTGTGCGGTAAATTGTTGCGGCGTCGAGTTCGTTTTGGAAGTTTTGTTCCTGATAACTACGCTCTTGCGGCAAGCACCAGCCACCGTCGGGACGATAGCCTTCTACCCACCATCCGTCGAGCACTGAGAAGTGGATTGCACCGTTCATTACGGCTTTCATACCAGATGTACCTGATGCTTCGAGAGGACGTGTAGGTGTGTTCAACCAAATGTCTACGCCCGAAACAAGACGTTTTGCAAGCGAGATGTCGTAATCTTCCAAGAAGAGAATCTTGCCGATAAACTCAGGACGTTTTGCATATTCGGTGATCTGCTTGATAATGCCTTGTCCACCACCGTCGGCGGGGTGAGCTTTACCAGCGAATATGAATTGTACAGGACGGTCGGCGTTGTTGACAATCTTAGAGAGCATTTCTAAGTTGGTGAACAAGAGGTTGCCACGTTTGTATGTAGCAAAACGACGAGCAAAACCAATTGTCAATGCGTTTTCGTTGAGGTTGTCTTTAATCTTAACCAACTGGGTGGGGTCTTCGCGACGACGAATCCAGTCGTAATCAAGACGTTTCTTGATATAGTCGATAAGGTCTTTACGTTTTTTCTGACGCATTTTCCAGATTTCGGCATCGTCTACTTTCTGAATAGCGTTCCAGATAGATTCGTTGCTCTGGTCTTTGAGGAACTTCTTGTCGAAGGTTTTTTCGTAGAATTTCTGCCAGTCTTTGTCTGCCCAAGTGGGATAGTGTACACCGTTGGTAACGTATCCGATGTTGAGTTCTTGCGGATAATAGCCGTCCCACATATAGTTAAACATATTTTTGGTAACTTCGCCGTGGAGCATTGAAACGCCGTTGACCTCTTGTGAGAGTTTGCAAGCAAGATAAGAGAAGTTGAACTCTTGACCGTGGTCGTCAACATTAGGTTTGCCAAGTGCGAGGAAGTCTTTCCACGACATATTCAAGCGCTCGGGATAGTGACCCATATAGGTAAGAATCATATCCTCGGGGAAAGAGTCGTGTCCTGCAGGTACGGGTGTGTGTGTGGTGTACAATGTAGATGCACGAACAATCTCCAATGCCTCGGTGTATGTGAAGTTGTGCTCCTGAATCAAGTTGTTGAGGCGTTCGATACCCATAAGGGCAGCGTGACCTTCGTTCATATGGTAAACCTGTTTGGTTATGCCGAGTTTTTTGAGTGCGCGGATACCGCCAACGCCAAGAAGCATCTCTTGTTTCAAGCGGTTTTCGCGGTCGCCACCGTAAAGGTGGTGAGTTACCCAGCGGTCTTCGTCCCAGTTGCCTTCAAAGTCGGTGTCGAGCAAGTAGAGGTCGATACGGCCAACAGCAGCCTTCCAAACTTTAGCGCGGAGTTTACGTCCGGGGAATGCAACTTGGATTTCCATCTGTTCGCCGTCTTGGTCTTTAACAGCAGTGATGGGCAGCATACGGAAGTCCTGAGGAACGTCTTCGGCAATTTGGTCACCGTGTACCGACAATCTCTGGCGGAAATATCCGTAGCGGTAGAGCAAGCCAACAGCGCACATATCCACATTGCAGTCTGATGCCTCTTTGAGGTAGTCGCCTGCGAGGATGCCGAGGCCGCCTGAGAAAATTTTGAGCGAGTCGTTGATACCGTACTCCATGCAGAAGTATGCTACGCTCGGGCCTTTGGCGTTTTTCTTGTCGTCCATGTAGGCACGGAATTTTGCGTAAACGGCTTCATATTTAGCAAGGAAGTCGGGGTCGTTTTCTAATACTGTAAGACGGTTGAAATCTACCATACGGAGCAACGAAATGGGGTTGCGTCCGCTCTTTTCCCAAAGGCCGTCTTCGCCAATGGTTTGCCAAAGTTCTTCGGCTTCGTAGTTCCAGCACCACCAGAGGTTGTAAGACATCTCTTCCAAGCCTTTAAATTTGCCTGAGAGGTTGGGCTGAACCTGAATGTTTCTCCAAATTGGTTTGTTCACTTTTATTTCTTTTATGTTATACGGTTCTGATGAATATTTTGAAAAGTCGGCATTGTCGACACGAGGTTTGGATCTCTCCATTGCGACGGCGTATGCCTTGATATAGAATTTGTTAAGGTTTTTCCAAAGAAACTGCTGCGATAGCTGATATGCTGCCTTGCGGTTTTTCTCGGCTGTGGCTTTGTCGGCTGACACATACTCAACTACTGAGTCGGCAAGTTTCTGGCATACCTCGTGATAGTTTTCGTCGGTGCGGTGAAGCACTGTAACGGGTTTAGAATCTTTTGGCATAATGCCTTCGGTGTATTTGCCGAAGCCTGCGAGGTCGGTGGTGATGGTGGGCACGCTGAATGCGATGCTCTCCAGCGGCGTGTAGCCCCAAGGTTCGTAGTATGATGGGAATGCAGTAACGTCCATACCGATAAGCAAATCGTAGTAGGGAACGTTGAAAATGCCGTCGTCGCCTTTGAGATACGAAGGAACAAAAATCAGTTTGATTTTGTTCTCAGGACTATTGTCTAAGCCGAGTTGTTTAGCACGGTTTACTATAGCGTCGTATTCTACGTGGTGAAGTCCGTGAGTAAGGTATTTGTTGTATTGGTCGTTGGTAACAGTTGCCGAATCGTCAGCGAGAGCTTTCTTGAGGTCTTCGCGGGCGCCGTAGTTGTTGGCGGGAACCATAATAAACGCCAAAAGGTCGTTTTTGAGTTTTCCACCGTCCTGAATGTTTTTCAGAGCGTCAAGGAATACGTCGATACCTTTGTTTCTGTATTCGTAGCGGCCGCTTGTGCCAAGAATCTTGGTGCTGTCGGTGAATTTCTGATTGAACATTTTGGATGCTACTTTGAGCATAATGTCGCGGGCGGCTTTGCGTTTTTTGTCGAACACAGTGCCTTTGGGAACGAAGTCGTCTTCAAATCCGTTTGGCGTTACGATGTCAACCTTGCGCTCTGTAAACTGCAAACATTCCTGAGCGGTAATGTCGCTAACTGTGGTGTATCCGTCGGCGGTGAGGGCTGAGAGTTTTTCGCAGCTCTGCTTTGCCACCATACCAAGCTGACGTGCTTTCTCGTCGCCGTTGTATGATTTGAGCGGACCGTATAGCGGCTGACCGTTGCCAGCGATGCTGCGGCCTATCGAAGTGGCGTGAGTGGTGAATACCGACGCAATTTCGGGTGCGTATTTTTCAATGTAGAGAATGCCAGCGCCGGTCATCCATTCGTGGAAATGGGCGATAACGCGGTCTTCGGGTTTGAGGTTGTATGCGCAGAAGCTTTCGATAACCTGACCGGCTGTGTATCCGAAAATTACCGGCTCGATATATCCCCAGTCGCCTGAGATAGAGTCGAGCTTGTAGGTCTCCCACAGTTCTGCAAAAATTTTGTCTTTCTTTGGAACGTTGGCCGAAAAGTCTACGAGGATAACGATAGGTTCGCCGATAATATTCCAACGTCCGATTCTAACGCGCTGACCTTTGCGTTCGAGGGCGTGTTTCCAGTCGGAAAAAAGGGTTTTGTCTTCGCGGAATTCGGGGTTTTCCTCATTGTTTCGCCAGATATCGGGACCGAGCATAATCAGATGGTCGCCGAATTTTTCTTTCATAGTCTGCGCCTTGGTAGAAACGACGGTGTGGATGCCGCCAACCTTGTTGCAGACCTCCCAACTCGTTTCAAACACATAGTCGGGTGTCAGTTCTTTTGATGCCATAGTTTTTTTTACGAACGTTAATAAAACCTGTTTTAAGGCGGACAATCTTCCGTCCGCGGCTGTTGTTACTAATATTACTATAATATAAGGTGTGGAACTTCACAGAATCCACCCCTGTTTTTTCAGGTTTGAAAGTTAAGGATTTTTTTTGTAACGGCGTATCTCTTGGAAGTTATTTTTTTTAGATTTTTTTTAATTATAGTGAAATACGTATTGGAATGTGCTATTTTTTTGTACCTTAGCACTATCAATTTAATCAATTATGGCCAAAAAAGTGATTTCTATATCGTGTCCACAATGTAAAGCCACTGATGCACAGTTGCTCAGCGACGGTACTTATCAGTGTAAGTATTGCGGTACTCGATTTATTATAGATGATGACACTGTTACTCAGAATATTAATATCAATGTTAACGTTAAACACGAGCAACAATATTCAAACGTAAGTCAGCCCACTGTTCAACATCGTATGCCCAATACCGAGTATGAAAAACGTGTTAAACGTGGTATTGGTTGTATGTGTTTTATCTTTGTGGTTATTATCTGGTCGTGTATTAAAACGTGTTACGACAATTCGCACACCGATGAAAAACAATTAGCAACTCTTTCTGAAAATCTTACAGGTGAGCATGTTGTATTGTCGCAACCAGTTTTACATAATGGGAAAACGGCTTTTTTTGCTGTTACTGAACGCAATTCGGGGAATGCAAAGGGATTAAAGTTGATTTATGCCTCGGATTTTAAACCAATTAAGATTGATGTACCTGTCAATTTTACCACAGAAGAATTTCCGTGGCGGTTTATACGTCCTACAAATGAGCGTTTTACGTTAACAACAAACAAATCTTTATACCATTTTGATTTTGACAGTTTGCGGTTTGTTAACATAACGGATTCTGTTCTTGCAAAAAACGAAAAACTCAAAGCCGCCGGTGTAGCCAAAATGTCGTGGCAACTTATAGATAATGATATACTTACAATACTTATAACATCTGCCGACGGACGGTCTTATTATTATTCTCCCACCACCGATAAGGTTTACGACGAACAATCGGCAAAGGATATTCCTGTGGTAAAAGCCGAAATTGACACAGCCTTTTACGTAATCACCGGCAACAAACTCGTTATCGAAAAACGCCTTTTCCATATAACTATAACCGAAAAGAGTGTTGATTATAAGTTAGTAAAAACTTTGAGTAAAACACCGTTGGATATGGAATCTGCCGACCTTGTATTTCAAAATGGACGTTCTTTTTTGCTTAAATATAATCTTAATGGTTTAACATTTTTGCGCAAAACCGATACTCTTGGCAATGAAATTTATACTCGTAGGAGTGACGATTTTACAGTTGATAATTATGGCATATTGCCAGCAAAGGGCGTTGGTGTTTCTGATAAATCATTAACAGTAATTCCATGTATTCAAAATAAAAAGTATCGTTATCTATATGTTTACGGTGATGCCGACAGTACCAAAATTGTGATGGAGAGCATTAAGGATAAATAATTCAGGAAAAATGTGTGTCTGAGGGTTGAAAATGTCAGGAAAAATGTGTAAAATTATTTGTCATCGTAATGACCGTATGCAGAAAGAAGTTCGGGTTTGCCGGTACCCGTGCGTGGATGTTCTTTGAGTTCTTCGATTAACAATTGGGCATTTTTGAATGCCTTGGGGTCGTGCAAAGCCAATTCTACAAGGTTCTCATCGGCTGTTCGGGTATTGACAATTTTATATTGCATAGCCACGTCTTCTTAAATAATCGGTAAGGTTTTCATTTGGTAACATCTCATGACATTCACCTCTGTTGTATTGAGCCTTTGCTTCATCAACTCTTTGAAAGAATTCTTCTTTTGTCATCAAGGTTGGGTCGGCTTGTTTTCGTGAGGCAGCAAGTTTTTTAACGTATTTAACCACTTTGGCAACGAGACTTTTATCGTCGGCAATTTCTCCCATAGCGCGGAAAAACTCCGCATTCATTTGTAATGCAGTCATTTTAATATCCTTTTTAGTTAACGCCGTAAAGATAAGATTTTTTTTGTGAAAATAAAATGTTTTGAGATGTATTGAACATTTCGGAGAAATGAATAAGTTGTTTATTCCCCTTCCGCCACCAACCCATTCCCATTCATCCTACTCATATACTGTTGAATAATGGCTTTGAGTTCTTTTTCCATGGCGGAGATGTCAACGGTGCCGAGGAGGTTGGTTTGCATCAACTTGTCGGTGAGGGCGTAGACAGCCTTGGTTTGGGTGCCGTCGAATTGTATTACATAGCCGTTTTTAACAAACTGATATATGCCGTTGATGTAGTTGACTGCAAATTTGTCGGTTTCGGGCGTGGTAAGAAGGTCGTTGCCAAATGCCACGTAGGGATGTTTGTAACCTAAATAACTTAACACTGTGGGCATTATGTCGATTTGTTGGGCAATGCCGTCGATACGTCCTCGAAATTCGGGGTCGCCGGGCGAGAAAAGTATTATAGGACCAGTGTAAAGTCCTAAATCTGTTTGATATTCAGCGTGATCAGATAGGTTGGTGTGGTCGTTGGTGATAATAAATAAGGTGTTGTTGTACCACGGTTGTTTTTTAGCTGTTTCAAAAAATAGGCGTAACGCGTTGTCGGTGTAGCCAATGCACTTGTGAACGGGCAATGTGCCTTCGGGAAACTTGCCTTCGTATTTCTCGGGAATCTGAAACGGATGATGGCTGGTAGCTGTAAATACCGCGCTTACAAATGGTTGGCGGAAAAAGTTCATCTCGTTGCAGAAAAATTGAAGGAATGGTTCGTCCCAAATAGCCCAATATCCATCGAACTCTGCCTCGCCGCCAAAAAGTTTGCTTTGGTCAAATTCGGTGCGTCCAAAATAGTCGTCGAAACCAGTAGCATTGCTAAAAGCTTGAAATCCCATACTTCCGTTTTTGGCTCCGTGAAAAAACGCCGAATAGTAACCCTCTTTTTTGAGTTCGCCTGCAATACCGCTGAGGTTGTTGAGTGCGGCGGGCGTTACAAAAAACGGCTCTACAAAATAAGGTATGCTGCTTAGTACACTAGGCATTCCGTCGATAGATTTGCGACCGTTGGTGTAACTGTTTGTAAACCACAGACTATGCTGCATAAGGCTGTCCACAAAAGGCGTATAACCTTGATAATTGCCGCCGTCGATGTCGGGGTTATAACTTTTTATAAATTCGCGTGCAAAACTCTCTACGATAAACACCACCACGTTTTTGCCTTTACCTTTGGCGTTGGCTATAATGCTGTCAACAGGTTGGTGCAGAGGTGTATATATAGTATCCAATTCTTCTTGCGAAAAATATTTCGGGTCTTGAAACGGCTTTTTGTTGATGGTGCGGAGAATACTAAATGGCGTGTTTAATACTAACGGTGCTTCCACGGGCGAAGTTATGTATTGATTTGCGTTGCTGAGCGTTATGGGACGTGTGCTACGGTCTATTCCTCCACGCATACCAATTGCACACAGGGCAACGGTTGTTAGCATAAACACCACTCTGAGTGCATAATATTTTATATAATCTACAATGCCGTATAAAGGTTTGTTGCAAAGCGGATTCTTATATAAAAATATCAGCATTAAAGCCATTACTCCGGCAGCAATAATCAGATACCACGAGTTGCAAGCCTCTGTAAAAATGATTGAAAAGAGGTTGTCTTCGTTGCCAAACTCGCTGAATACAGTTGCCGTTGTACGACGTCCTGTAAAGCGGAAATAAACCACATCGCAAAGGTTGGCTATTATGCCGAGAGTGTTTATTGAAACATATATAATTTTAACAATTTTGGCGTAAATCCTACTGTTTTCTTTAAAGTGAAGTGGAAACAAAGCCAAAAGCAAGAATATAATATTTGTATATAATATTCCCGACGTATCAAACACCAACGACCCTTTTATAAGGTTTAAAAAGTTGTCGGTGAAAATTTTGCCCTCGTAATAATTGTAATTGAGCGTGAGAAATAGAGTGCGGCAGATGGCATAGCAAATGTACACCAACAATATGTCGAAAATGATGTTTAAAAACGATTTAAAAATGCCTGTTTCTTTCATTGTGCTAGAATTTTTTCACGTTGCAAAGAAACAAAATATATAAATATAATTGGAGATATTTTTTGATTTTTTTGATTTAACAATTTCTTAATATGTAAATATTTTTTTTTTTTTGATTTGCGGCCGTGAAAAATCGGTGAATTTTAACACTTTACCGCACCTACAATAACGCCTGCCACAAACTATTTTTTTTATAAACTAACTACAATCTACATACCTACACCAACGACGCAGGATATGCCCGTATAGGCGGCGGACTCAAAGTTGGATATTCTTCAGATAGATACGGAATATCGGTCAATGCCATTAAAATACACGACCGCGAAAACTCAGTAGATTTTACCGGATTTGAAGACCAATACGTTGCACCCAAAGACAACACTGCTGCCAGCATCTCCCTAATGTTAAACCCTTGAATTGCATAACAATAGCGGGAGAATACGTCGTGAGCCAGATGAACGAAAACAGTCAACCCATATCCGAAAACACACCATCAACAAGCACAATGTATCACGCCTTTGACGCTAATATTACATACACCGCTGCAATTGGTTCTATAGGAGTAAGTTACGACAGGCTACCGCCAAACTACGAAACCCTCGGCGTATACTATTTTGCCGAAGACGAAGAACAAGTGGCGGTAAATCTCTCTGCCAACATCTCCGACAAAGCAACACTCTCGGGCAGTTTTTGATGCCGTCACGACAATCTCGACAATCAGCAAACCGTTACCAACAAAAGTTTTGCCTACTTGGTAGATGCCTCTGTTACACTTGTAGAGCGGCTTTCATTATCGGCATCGGTCAACAACGACCAAAGTTACGCCAATCTGCGCGACAATATAGAGCAACTCACCATGATGTCGGAATTTGAAGACCTCGACACCAACGAATACTCTCGGCTCAACCTTACTGCAAGTTTCGGAGCCAACTACACCACCAAGCCAAGCGAAATTATATCCAATAGTTTCACATCATCGTTCTCTTACAACACCACATCCGACGAGCAGAGATACGACACCACCACCGCCAACTCAAAAATTTACAACCTCAACCTCGGCTCCAACACATCGTTTCTCATTCCCAAAATATCCGCAGGTATCAATGTAAGCATGAGCAAAACCGACACCGAATCGCAGAAATACAAAATGTTCACCCTCACCGGTTCACTATCCAAATCGTTTGCATGCGGACTCTCGCTATCATCGGCATACACATACGCCGCCACCAAAACAGACACCCTCAACAGCGGCACTTCACCGATATTGCTCATAAATTGTTTTCGTGACGATATTTTAGCGGAATAAAAGCGCTGAAACCGTGCGTTTCGTCTTGCAAAGTGCGCAGACGGTTGAGATGGTCGATACGTTGGACGTAGATTTCTAAATGTCCGTAAAGTATTGTGGCATTTGTAGATATGCCAAGTTGATGGGCAGTACGGTGAATTTCGAGCCATTTGTCCGACTTGGTTTTTTCGGGACAAATCTGCGCCCTGAGTTTCTCATCAAAAATCTCCGACCACCGCCGGGGATAGATTCCAAACCGGCATTTTTGAGTTTTTCGAGACCGGCTTTGAGGGTTAATCCCGCCTTATTAATCATATATTCAATCTCCACAGCGGTAAAAGCCTTTACCACAATGCCGGAATAATATTTTTTACCTCGCGGATAAGGTTGCAATAGTAATCAATATCACGGTCGGGATGAACGCCGCCTACTATGTGACACTCGGTGGCACGGCTATCTTTGTAACGTTTCACCTGATGAAGAATTTCGTCTAACGAGAGTTCCCACGCCTGAGCATCGCCCTTGGGCTTTTTGTAACTACAAAAGCGGCAATTATTTACACAAACATTTGTGGGTTCGATATGAAAATTTCGATTAAAGAAAACTTTTCTATCGGTTTTGCTCTCCTTAACGGCAAACGCCAACATACCCAGCAACCCGAGCGGTGCTTTTTGATAAAGAGCAAGAGCCTCATCGGTGGAAATGCGACCGCCCTCAGCCACTTTGAGTGCAATATCCCTAACCCCACCATCGCAAGTACTTGATTTTATTATAGAATTAAGAAATGCGTCCATGTGTTATGATTTAGGCTGCAAAAATAGGAATAAATATTCTTACCACCAACACGACGGAGTGAGGGATATTATTGTACAACAAATTTTTCAGTTACCGATGATGTGATTATATGTTTACCCGGCAGACGGTAGGATACCTTGAAGGGGTAGTCGCCGGGGGTGTAGGAATCGGGTTGAATATAGTGTTCAAAATCTTTGTCATGACCACGAAGGGGTTGCCTATTAATGAGTTTGCTTGCGACAAGATTTTGCACAATTCTGATATCATGATCACATTGAAATACAACATAATAACCAATATTGCCTATTTGCGGCAAACCAGAGGCAGTGCCAGAAGCTATTTCGTTATCTGTTAGATCCTTGTGCATCGCAAAAAGCGCATTAAATATTGTCATTGCATTGTCTGGTGGAAAATTATAACTTCTTATATCACCTGTTGCCACTTGTTCTCGAGTATACTCCTTATAAACATAAGGGAATATGCTGCTATTATACCATTTTGTTTTATCAAGCAAAGGTTCTAGTACCATCATATTACCTTCGATAAATCCAATTCCTTCTATGGAATGCTGGTATTCAAATCCATCAGGGAACTCATCTGTTTCAAGATTTCTTCTCATATATTTAAGTTGTGCGCTTTTACCAGACACATAAGCATTGCCGCTGAGATTCAAATATGCCACCTTCTCTTTAAAAGTGTTGAACTTACTGGTGCGGAAGCAGTACGAACACAACTCTTTGGTTTCTAGGATATCGAGTTCGCCTTCGGCCTCTATCTTACGTACGCTAATGTCGTCAGATACGGATGTTTCTGAACGCGAAACGTTTGCATCAATTTTGGCTTGTTCTTTGGGAATATTGAGTATAGATATGCGGTATATCTCGTTGTTTTTAAACTGAAAATTGCCGAGGTTGAAGTCAATCTCGTATTTTGCGCCGTATTCGTAGACTCTTTTGGAAGTGAAGGTTAAGTCGCTGCCCTTCCCATCGAGGGTCTCGAAACGCACCCTCTGCATATATCCTTCGGGAATGGCAGTGGTGAAGAGGTACGAGTAATTCTCAGTAACTAATATGTATCCATCAGTCCACTCTTTCGGGTAGAAATTGTACTGTCTCATTTGAGGATAACCGCACAACAAATGCTCTGGCAGTATGTATTTTGGACGTTCGCCACTGGTAAACCGCACAGTCTTTTGCTCTGAATAGTCGCTGCCGTCTTCTACATACGTCTGCCATAGATTACCGTTCTTTTTCTGGAACAATACTTTTGCGCTTACAGTGTAAGGGGTAGTGCTCTCAAATGCCTCTTCGGGATCGAATGTGTACGACAGTCCGTCGTCGCTTCTGACAGACTTGCCTAACACCTGAGTGCCATCTTCTTTGGTGACGGTAAAATGGTCTAATACTACACGATACGTTCCTTTTACTCCTCTGTTGTCCTCGATAATCATCTCAGTCTCGGATGCCACATTAAGCAGCAACTGAGGAGCGGCAAACACGCTTACGTCTTTGTCCCCGTTGCCAGGAGTAATCTGCGCTATCATATCCTCACCAAGTAAGGGTCCGCCTTTCACTGGTTCGCATTTTGTTCCACATTCAAAATCGATATGACAACTGCCTTTGATTAAGCCGCCGAGCACTCTGTAACCACCTGTAACTATGCCTGTAAAATAAAATGGGTTGGGACCCATGCCTTTTAAGCATGTTCCAGCGTGCAGGTCTAAGATGTCAAACTTACGTTTTTTGCCAAAAAGTTTTACCTCGATGCCCACAGCGGCATCAAGATACGCCCAAATTTGCGCTTGGGCATACCAGCCATTGATACCAAGCGTACCTTCACGACCTTTACAGTAAGCGTTTTTACCATAGTCGGCAAGCATAAACTCACCTCCTGCACCAATGTCCAAATTTGCGAAAAAGGGCCCTACTGTGGGGTGTACATTGAAATTGAATCCAAGTCCGAAGGCAATTCCCTTACCTGTGGAGGGGCTATCATTGTCAATGCGTTGCAAGAATTCGTTCTTTTGAGAAGCAGATAAGTCGCTCAGCACTTTGTCGGGTGGCGGCGGCATTTTGGGAAGACCGTTACCAAGCATAAAGTATGAGTCTAACTGAACAAAATTGAGCACTTTGACACCGCAACGATTATCGGGTGTGCCCATGTGAAGATACCAGTCTGAATCACCAAACCTCGCCTTTGCCCATACGAGCATATTGTTAGTACCAGTGCCTTTTATCACACCTGCAATGTCAAGGTATGTTTTAAGATCCATGTTGAATATCTTGTTGGTGTTGTCGTATTTCATAAGTACCGAGGCAGTAAGCACTCCGTCACCTTTGCCGTCGTCTTTTGGCTTATCTTCCGATGGACAGTATTCTTGTTTCAGACTTTTGACACCGCCAGCCTGTTCCTGTGCTTTCACTGACTCCATCATGCCGTCGCTAAGACCTCCCCACTTTTTCGGGTCGCGCATAAATGCCACATCGCCTTTGAACTGCACATAACGGAGTCCCCAGCTATCGGAGAACTGCACTTCGAACGTTGTTTTGGCATTTAAGGTGTTTTTTTGCGCCACATAGAAGTTGGCATGGGCAATAAATCCGAAACCGACTTTCTCGTCAGGCACGTAGCATATACCCGAAATGGCTTTTCCAAAGGAATAGTCTTTGGTGGTCTGATCCATGTGACGGTAGAGTCCGCCTCCCAATCCCGACACGTTGATGCACGGTGGAATTGTGAAAATAGGCTCAGCCTCTAACAGCACGTCGGCGAGGAAGTAGCGCATTCCATCTTTTTTGCCGAACACACCTATTGCCTGCATTCCATAACGGTTGAGCAGTTTGAGGTCGAGGTCGCCACGGAATCCGTTGCCGTATATTTCGTCGCCCTTCTTGATTTCTACTTCGCCATCGATAGAAAGGGTGTTTTCGGCTTTGTAGTGCACCTCAGCCCGCGATAATACTACCTTTTTTATCTTATATTTGTCAAAATCGCCTTCAAGTTTTAAACTTGCGGCACCGTTGAGCATTTCGTTGAGTTTGAGTTTTATGGTAAATGCTAAAGCCTCGTTTTCAAAGCCTATATCATCGATTTCTAATTGAAAGCCACCTATCGATGGCATCGAAAGTTTTGAAACAGCCAACGACATTACACCCGGTTTAAAATATGGCTTTTTGTTGCTTATCTCCATACCTTCAAATTTGATGTCGGGCAACGATACTTTCAGTTTTTCTAATTCAGTATCGATCGACAGAGTGCCGTCGGCGTGTATCTTGGTATTGAAACCATCTTTGCCCACCGCAAGATTGATATACGATGTGGGTTTGAGACTGAGATTGGCACCGAATACAGGGAAATCCAATGTATCTTTAAGATTGCAAGTGAAATCAAACTGACTTGTTATGTTGTTGTAACGTGCGGAAAAGCCCATTTTAGAGTTTTTGCCAAACGGCGGGAGATTGGCTACGCCGTAGAAACTTATGCTGTCGATTTTATTTTTAGTGAGTGATATGTTAGTGGCATCGGCCATTATCTGCCATTTGGTAGTGTCGATTTTTTGATGGGGAAGATCTTCAGCAAAAGCGGTGAGCGATATTCCATGCTTGTCGATAATCAAACTGTTACATCCTACTTTGGTGCGGGTGTCTCCATTCTTGCAGAAACTTTCGGGCAGAGCCACCTCAATAACCTTAGCCGAAAAGCCCTCCCAAAGCTTTATCTCGGTGTTGGAACTGAAATAGTTGTCGGGGAATCTTACCGAGGCAGGGGTGCGGGTTTCACTCTTGTCTAACACGAGGTTATTCATAGAGAAAACAAAGTCGTCGAGACCTTTAATACCGAAATTAAGATTTGAATTGATTTCAAAAGTCAGGTCTTCGAACGATTCAAAATAAGTTTGAATATTGAACGACGGAGATTGGTTGGTAGGTTTAAAGTTGCTGTCGTAAGCAATAATCTTATCGGATGAGATGGTGACAGTGATGTCGGCAAAAAACTGGGTTATTCCATCGCAATCAAACTCGCAGTACGAACCTTTGTTGAATGTGAGTCGAATGTTTTTACCTATAGAAACCGACCGTTGGGCGAGCAGTTCAATTTTAGCGGGCATCGACGTTCCACACTGTCCGCTGAGCGTGCAAGTACCTCCAAAGGCTATAGTGTCGTGCGCAAGTCCTATGGCTGTGGTGGCTGTGATTTTTGTAAGTCCGTCGTGGCCATGCTGAATATCCGACAAAACCAATGTATATTTGCCTTCGCCCAGACCGCACGGCAGAGGAAGCTCGCCATTTGACAATATCTCCTGCAAGTTTTTGATATAGTTTCCAAGTTTTTTCACCTTGTTGGCCATCTCAATGGCTGCCCTCACCCTTTTGGCGTTGGCAGTGTCTTGCATAAGTTCAATCGCATTCTGCTCAGCATCTTGACTTAGAGCAGTCTGAGGGAACATCCATAATGCGCATAGCATTATCAGCAATATGGCTGAATGTTTACAACTGTTGGTTCTCATTGTTTTCATTGTTGTCTTTTCGTTTTAGAGCAAATGTGTAGAAATAGTTAAAATTAACGGTGAGGCGATTTTTGAGGGTTGCCGTTGCCGAGTTGTGTATATATGCCGCTGATAGCGAAATATTGTGTTTTTCAAAAAAAGTATATGTCGCCGAAAACCGTGCATTAACTATATACGATGATATGGTATCGTACATGGTATTAGCCAATGTACCATCGAGCGAGAGAGTGAGCGGCGTTTTAAACCTCTGCGACACGCCCGCGCTTACAGTGGCTATGTCAACATTTTGTGCCGAGGTCTTGGTGCGGTTGAATCCGCCCCTAAGCGACAACGACGTTCCAATATTGTTAAGGGTGCATGAGTAACCGGCATTGGAGTTGAGTATTTTCGCTTTGGCGGTGAGAGTGTCGTAGCGTTGCTCTTCGTTGGTGGTCTGGTAAGTAAAGTCGGCGGTCAATGAGTGCGACACCTGTTCAGAGCCGCCAAGGGAGTATGACATCGACAGCATTGATGTGCTGCTTAGCTGCGAATAGTTGTTGGTGTCGAGGTCCTCAAACTGTGATGTCTGAATAAGTTGACGATAGTTGTCGCGGATATTGATATAACTTTGGTCGTTGTTAAACGAAGCCGACATATTAAGTTTTTGCGTAAGATTTCCCGAAACATTAATAGAATACACCATGTTTTTGTTGGTGGATAGTTTCTGATGCTTTACATTGTCGCGACTAAAACCCGCATCGCCTGCCACTGCAATTCTGTCGGCAATCATGGTGCTAAATGTGGCTGTTATCTGACGTTGGTCTTCATTAAAATAATAGCCTCCAAGAGTCTCGTAGTTGGGTGGCATATATTTGTAAGTCATTCCTACCTGACTGTTGCCCAATGAATAATCCAAAGCAAAATTGTAGGCGTGAAACACCGATGTATAGTAAAGGTTTGCCTCTGGACACAATGGTTCGGTTTTCAGACTGTCAGATGAGTATTGGCTCTTTAAAACGCTGATAGCATATTCGCCGCGAATATTGAGGTTTGGAATCAATGTGGTGCCGGCTTCTATCGACGAGGCTACATTTTCTTTAGCAGGAATATACATTTCGGGGTGATTATTGAACGACACAGAATTTTTTTTGTCTTTTATGCAAATAACATTGCCGGCAACGGAGGTTTTGCCAAACATATGCCCCACTTTGAAACCTCCGCCCATACGTTTGTAGCCAATATCAAACTTAGTGGCGGTAGAATCGGGAGCACAAGCCTTGCGCAATCGTCCATAAAATGCTGAAATATCCCAAACCTCGTTTTGATACGCAGCACCAACGCCAAGATAATCGTGTCCGGAGAGAGTATATTGCGAAAAAGTCATGCTATTGAATCCCAAAAAGAGTGTATAGCCCTTGTAAGTAGGACTCAACGAAAACCTATTGAACGGCAAAGCAGCGTTTTTGGTGAGGGTATTGTCGGTGAATGCGAAACTGATAGGTACGCTCACAACACCAAAAAAAGTTGTGGTAAGATTGCCGTTGAGGTAATAATAAAAACTATTGTCGGCAAGGGTGGAATCGGTGATGAGTTCGTGGGTAGTGCTGGCTGAGAGTGAACCTGATGATTGAATGGGTTTTGAGTTTTTTATAGTCTCTATATCCTGAGCAAAAATAGTCAGTGTCTGTAGTAAGAAAAATAATGTGATGACAACGGTAGAGATGTGTTTCATAAAGACTTTTAGATAATTCAAGCACATTTTTGTTTTCGCAAATTTACTATGTTTTCTCATATAAACAAAAAATTCAAAGAGTTTAAAAAAAATACATTTTTCATTGGTTTACTATCTTATAGCAGTATTTGCCAATAGTTACCACAAATACTCCTTGTTTGCTTATATGTAATTGTTGATGTGAAGAATTGATAGAGGACGAGGCGATTACACGTCCTGAAATATCAATAATATTGAATCTAACACCCGAGGGCGCTCCTACGATGTGAATAATACCTTGACTACACCATACTTTGGGCTCAATTACCTTCGGAAAGTTATCAATAGGAGTTTTAGCGTCTATTTTTGCCTCCACATATTGTTCTGGTACACCTTCAAAATCGTCGGTGTCGTCAATTTTGTAATAAACGTGGTAGATTCCAGCCTCAGTGGCTTCGGGCAACGTGGTAGAATATTCTCCATCAGAACCGAGACGATACAATATTGTGCCAAAATTAGATGATCCTTCGGTAATCAATGTCTGAGGCTCTCCCATGTATACTAAAAAACCAACGGCGGCGGGGGCAGTTGTAATCACGCTTTTGCCTTTGTCTATATTTACGCTTGTGGTTTGAGGCTTCGAACCTATGTATTTTTCGTTGTCATCCACTTTGTAATATACAGTATATTCTCCGGCATTAGTGGCTGAAGGTATATCTTCGGAATAGTTTTTTCCGTCGAGACTATATAATACAGTACCAAGGTTTGATTCCACCTCCGGAATCAACCTCTGAGGCTGATTGTTGAATACAAGAATGAGGGGTTCGGGCGGAAATACAAATGCCTGTGCTTTTTTATAAGTAAAGTATTGTGCGCAATCAGTATTATAGACAACGGCATCGGCAGTTTTGTCGGTATCCCAATAATCACCATAGTAGATAGTTTTTAACATTCCGCACTCTTGAAACATTCCCTGTGCATGGGCAGTTTTGCTGTTGTCGAAATTGCTAAGGTCGAGCGAGCGGAGTTTTTCGCAACCATCGAACATAAACGACATGTCCCTTACCGCTGATGTGTTGAAATACAGCATGTTGGAAAATTCTACAAGATTCTTACAGCCTTTAAACAGCTCCACAGTGCTTTCGGGTTTGTATTTGGCAAACGATAGTTCAAAATCAATCTTTTCCGCCTTGTTTTTTACCGAATCAGGAAGTCCGAACATGCATACCGCACCACTGCGATAATGCCCGTAATAGAATGTGGCTGTGAGAGTCTTGCTGTCCCAAAGATAATAGGGTGATTCTTGGTCGTAGAAGCTGACTTTGAAACTGCATTCGCCGCCAAAGACCCGTATTATCACGTTATGTTCGCCTGTTGTAGATGGGTCGTATTCGGCCACTAAATCCTGTCTGAGGTCGAGAGTTATGGAAGAATTGTCGTTAAACAGCACTGATATCTTGCAGCCAGACATATCTAACGGTTCCCCAAGGCAGTATTCAGTTTTTGATGGGGGAGAAGCCACAACCAGACGGTGCGCCACCTTGTTAGTGCCGCTTTGAGTCAAGTATCCAGCCTGGGTGTCGGAATCTATCTTGGCATATTCTTTATCGGTAAAAGATTCGTTGTAAATAGTATTGTACCCGCCGAAAAGATTGTTGCAACCAAGAAACATGTTGTCACCCTCAGATACGTTGACGGTGGTCCATTGCTCTCCTGCGTATATGGTTTCGAGAAGCGGGCAGCTGCGGAACATGTCGCGCATATCTGTTACCTTGCCGGTGTTGAATCCTCCCAAGTCAACCTCCTTAAGAGCGCTGCAATAGGCGAACATCGAGTACATGTTAGACACTTTCTTAGTGTCGAAGCTGCTTAGCGTAACGCTTTTGAGGCCGCTACACATATAAAACATCGAACTCATATCTTCTACCGAGCCGGTGGCGAACGTGCTTAAATCCAGATTCTGCAGTTTTTCGCATCTGGCGAACATTCCTCTCATATTAGCCGATTCGGAGGTGTTGAGGTTGTGAATCTGTGAAACTTTTTGCAAGTTAGTGCAGCCGCAAAACCATAGATAGCATGATGATGGCGCATAGTCAGCAAACGAATTGTCGAAGACCACATTTGTAATCTCGTTCGACGATGCGTTCCAAGCCGGAATTTGGCTGCCAGTGTTGATTTCAAACGCTCCAGATGGCTTAGAACTGTTGTAATAAAACGTGAGCGTGCCGTCTTGCAGCGTGGTGTAGGCTTCCTGGGCTGATAAATGGTTCGCTGATAACAACAAGCACACCATAGTAATAGCGGTGATAATGGGGGTGAGACGGTAGCGTGGATTGATGATGGACATAAGGATGAAACTATATTATCTGCCTACAATATATTTAATCTGTTTGGTTTCGTTGCCGGCTTGCAATATTACCACATACGCTCCCGTATAGAGCACATCATTGATGTCGAGCTTGTAATTGTCGGAATTGTGGAGCGTAACCTGCTTTCTTATTTTGCCAAAATTAAGGTCGTAAATAGTCAACCTCACATCGGCTATCTGCGAAAGATTCACCTCTACCGTGATAGGACCTTTGGTGGGATTTGGTGAAATAGTAAACTCCTTGACTATAGAATTGTCGACATAGAGCGGCGACAAATCGTCGTCGGGACGTGTAGTGGCAAATATCTCCACAGGCTTGGATATGTCGGACACACACTCTTCGTTTTCTGCTGAAAGTGTGATGCTGTATAAGCCTGACAGTTTTGGGATAAGCCTCAATTCACGTTCTGAGCCGCTGGTGTTGTCGCAATCAAAGGCTAGAGTGTCGTATTTCCAAGAATACTTGTCGGGATTGGTTTGCGACATCTCCATTACCACGAGAGTGTCGTTGACATACGATACCGACGACATGCGGAAATACGGAGAGAATGACTTAGGCGACATGGCAACGGCAATTGTATCAACGGCGTAGCAGTCGTCGTAACCGTTGGCTTTGATAAGGTAAGTGCCGGGCGATTTTATGGTCAGGAAACGGTTGTCGTCGATATATCTGCCGTTGTAAATCCACTGATAACCGATAAACTCGTTGGCATCCACGGTGATTTCGCCGTTGGTGCAGAGGGTGATGCTGCCGGGGACATCGTTTTGCAAATATCCCTTGTGAGGCACAAACACATCGGTAGACACTTCACAGCCATTTGCGTCGGTAATATGCACGGTGTATTCGCCCTTTGCCATACCGTCGCGCCTGCCCGTGGTAGTGGTTTTGCCGTCCGACCATTTGAAAGTGAACGGTGCGGTTGCCGAATAGAGCCTTATGTCGGCTGCTCCGTCGGTGTCGATACCGCAGGTGGCGCTGTCGATTGAGTTTTCGGCGCTGAGTTTCTTGCTGTATATGTTTATATCTACGGGCATGCTGCAGTCGTTGTTGTCAACCACTGTTACCACGTAGTTGCCTTTGGGGAGGTTGCTGCGTATAGGTTCGGATGTCTCCACATTGTCGCTCCACTTGTATGTTACCGGCAGTTTGGCTCCTGTTACAGTGATTTCGGCTTGCGCGTTGCCAATAGAGGCGCAGCTTGCGTCAGATTCTTTGTGCGATACTTTGAGGTTGCCGCTGGATATTGTCACCTTGTGACTTACCACGCAGTTGGTTTCGTCTTTGATATCTACTTGGTAGATACCCACAGGGATGTTGTCTTGTGTAAAAGTGCCTGAGGAGATGTTTTTTTGCGAAAGGTTGCTGTTGCCGTTCCAGTTGATGGAGTACAAGCCCCTGCCGCCTTTGATATCGAACGTCACCTTGCCTGTGGCATCCTGACGGCAGAGGGCGTTTTCGGTTTTTACATCTGCAGAAAAGTTACCGTTGAGGATATCAAACGGAACGTCGATATGGCAACCATTATTATCAATGGCACTTACATTGTGAGAACCAGCCGGCAGGTTTTCCTTTGTGTTGTTATTATCCTCCTTGCTATCCCAGAAGTAAGTGTACGAGCGTATGTCGGGGGTTGATATGTTTAATACCGCCTTGCCACCAATAGATTCCTTGTCGGAGCACTCGGCGTTGGTGGTAAGAACCGAAGGTTTCAGCGTGTCGTGATCGATATTGAAGTTGATGATTTTGCTGCAACCTTTATTTGCCCATTCTATCTTCACGTCGTAGATGCCTGAAAAGCGATTTGAAATAGTGTTGATGCTACCGGTGGGTTCTGGATCACTGTTCTTCGCTGTCCAAGTGTAGATAGGTTTAAACGATTCCGGTGTGCCAGACAATATTTTTGTTACAGCCGTGGCGGTTGCGCTGGGTATTTCAGCACACGGAGCGTTGGTGGTGGTTACATTATGATAGTAATCGTTTACGTCGATTTTTACCGCTGTGCTCTCTGTACATATATCATCGTGGGTCAGAGAAAGACGGTACATTCCTGGTGCAAGGTCTTTGAGTTCAAATGAGTAAGAGCCGTTTTTCTTTACAGGTTGGGAAACTTTTTCGTAAGGGTTACCATTTAATGTCCAAGAAAAACTATTGATATCGAAATTTCCGTTATAATCATCTTTCCGCTTTATAACGGCAGATATGTAGCCGTTTTTGACATTCTCACAGGAGAGGTAGAGAGAGTCTTTTTCCCAGTCGTATTCGTTAACTTTTATTTCCACACTATTCTCATGCAAACATTGTTTGTCGCCGACTTTGTCGTGTGCTATGGAAAGAGTGTAAATGCCAGGAGTATGGGCTTGAAGTTTAAATTCAGGATAAGTCTTATCTTCATTTTTTGTTGGATTATCACCTCCCTCTATTTTTTCTCCATTTAATTTCCATGTAAAACTATTGATATCGAATGCTCCGTTGTCATTTTCGCTTTTCTTGTTTATGCTTGCTGATATATTACCGTTGGCGGCTGCGAGGCAGGAGAGGTCGAAGGATTTGATGTCCCAAACATAATGGTTGGTATCGATATTAACCGTATTTTCATACTTGCATTTATCGTCATGGTTAACAGTTAATTTATACGTGCCGTAATGAAGATTGTCAACAGTAATTTTTCGTGCGGTCGACGGTATTGTTATTGGATTTTTTGTATCGTCGGATGTTGGTTCAATTCGTTCTAAAATGTATTCATATGGCTCGAATATACCTTCTTTATCACTAGGTTCAACTTCAATGGTTGCGCTGCCGTTTGGAACATCGGCGCACGAGGCGTTGGTAGTGGTGAAAGAAAAGTCGTATGAGTTGGATTTGATTTCGAATAATGAAGAGAATTCACAAGAAACATGGTCTTGAAATATGACTTTATACCAATTCTTGCCTAATGATTCGTACTCTAATAAATTGGATGCATCTTCAATAAGATCAAATTCTTCTCCGTTTTCATTACTTTCATGCCACCATATTTTTTCAGGTTCAAAACGAATGCCTTCTATTTTTGAAAACTTAGCCTTGCCGTTCGCGACTAAATCGCACGAGGCTGCTGTAGTTTCTAAATGCATTTTTGGTGTTTGATGTTCGATGGTAACATTTTTGTGTGCGGATACACACTCTTTACCATCTTTAATATAGACCTTGTATTTTCCTTCTCCCAATTGTTTTGGGTTGCCTTGTAAATCATAAATGGATGATGACTCGTTTTCTGGGTCTCCTTCTCCATTTTCTTTTACTGGATAATAATACGCAGTATAATTACCCTGAGTATTTTTGACGCTATTTTCAGGTATGCTTATTTCACCGTTATTACTGCCTTCGCAAGTAAGTGGGACTGGTTCGGCTTCAAACTCTATTTTCTTAGGTTGTGTAAGCGTAAAAGCAGGTAACACAATGTCCCAACACACTTCATCATCTACCTTTTTGAGAGTAAACTTGCTTTTATAAGTATCGTCTTCGTCAAGTGGTTCGAGACCTTCTATTAACATAATATTAGACGCAGATTTTCCAGATTCTTCTCCAGCAAGAGGATACGTTTTGTCTCCTTTAGAATTTTGTATCGTCCATTCATAACTCAAATGCATTTCGGTTTTAAAATCTACAGAGAGAGAACCTGTGTAACCGTTGCATAAAGGTCGGTTCACAGAGTATTCAAAATCGGGTGGAGTAGCTTCACCTATATTATTTATAGTGTATGTGAATTTCCGTTGCTCAGTAAAGGGGTATTGCTTATCCTCACTGTTTTTTTTATCGTAGATAGTGATTTTGTCTCCTTTCTTGACAGGAATATCAGCCTGATTGTCGGTAATAATCCCATCCTTCACAACGGGTTTCCCATTACTGTCTTCCCTGGTATAATAATATCCACATCCTATACCGCCTTGAATACCTTTGATATGAAGAATGCCTACTTGGTCTTTGCACTTGGGGTCATCGATTGTAATATTATCATTTCCTTCACCAATACTAATTGGATCGAAAGAAGATTCAAGCGTGTAAGAGAGTGTTTGTGGTATGTACAACTGGTCATTGTAGGTGATTGTAAATTGGTTATCTTTTCCTCTTGTACAACCATTTAGGTAGTAAAGATAGGAAGAACAGGGCTGTTCTTTCTGTCCTTGTGTTCCTTCGTCTGTCTGCGAAAAAACACGTAAGTTATCTGATGATGTTCCGTTGACCTTTTTAGCCGAAATGGAACTTGGAAATGAAGGTGTAGGACAAGGACCAATATCAAAGTAATGCAGAACTATAGCTTCATCTCTTGATTCTTGTCCTGCATACCAAAAATCTGCTTTATTATCACTACAGGTCGTAATTTGGTTATTTGTCAGTCTCATTACGTTGACGTAATATACAACGGAACAAGATTTTTTTTGGGGATAATCAATTATAATTGTGCACCTACCATCATTGACCTGAAATTCTCGTTCTGGGGCTAATTCATTATCTGGATCATAATGCTTATTGTAAAAATCATCTTTAACAGAAACTTTTAATTGGTTATTATTAGTAATTTGCAATGTATTATCGGTTAGAGTGATATTGCTTTTAGGAAAAGATACTTGAAGATAGTATGGTGGCATGTTTAGTGTATTGGAACAAATACCAGCTATATTCACTCTGAGCGCGAATTGATGGATGTCATCATCAATAATAGATTCAAGGTGAAAATTCTCTTCCACAAAAGAATTTATTTCATCGTAAGATATGGGCTTGGGTGAATAATCAAATTGTTGAAGATCTTTCCATTCGCTTGTATAAGGTTTAACAAGTTGAATTTGCAAAACTGCAGGAATGGAGGGCGAACTCAAACTGGCCACATTACTAAAGTTTAAAGACAGAGTTTCACTAGAGCACAAATAATTTTTATAATTCGAATTATATTCCAATTTGTTAGATCCACCGTGTGCATCAAAAATGCTAACTTTCAGTGTAGAATAAATAGTAGATATTCCATCACTAAAGGAATAGGTTGTTGGGTCTTTTTTGATATACGCGGGCCATACTTCTAAAGATAACTGTTTATTAACTAATTCATGATTATAGGCCCAAACTTTAATTAACTTATCATTAGTATTGTAATAAGGTACTATAACTGAAAATTTACCTTTGTAGGGCAAGTTTAAAATATTACCACTCTGAAGTTCAATGTCTATGTAGTCGGCATCACTGTTAAATTCAAACATAGCGAAATTAATCTGGGCAAATGTATATTGACTAAAGGCAATAACTAATAATAGAATAGCAATTTTTTTTATCATTTTATTTAAAAATAGTCGATAGATTATCTTTCCCTGGTATAAGTTTCCTATATCTTTCTCGGGAAGGAATAGTCTTTTCATTATGGTTAATTTTTTTTCGCCCCAAATGTATACAAAAAAAACTAAATACAAAATTTTTTGTAAATTTTATCATTAAAAAAAATAAGTATGTAAATATTTGGTGGTGTTAATTAAAATATATTATTTAGCCGACGAAAAAGAAACGCTTACAACACATGAAACTACCATCTCTGATTCTATTTTTAATTATTTGTTTATCTGCTGCGGCTCAACAGCAGCGCAATATTATGCTAATAGCCAAGCCCGGACAACACCATGTGGAACTCCGTTGGGCTCCGGTTTCCTATCCCGTATGGGACGAGGCTAAACAATGCGGATACATATTTGAAAAGTATTTAGTGGCTGAATCGGGCGACTCGGTGTGGGCAGAAAAACAATATTCTAAAAACATCAAAATTGCCGATATAGCAGAATGGGAACCTTTTGCTGATAATAAATATACGGCAGTGGCGGCTGAATGCATTTTTGGCGAGCGAGAGGAGTATACCGAATTTAATCCTCTTACGGCTTACAAAAAACACAATGAGAGCGAACAGCGTTTTGGGTTTGCACTCTATTGCGCTGATATGGATACCACCACCGCACGTCTCGCCGGACTTTATTACAAAGATACCGAAGTGGACAAAAACAGCACATATATCTACACTGTAAGGTTGGCAACCGATTCTCTCTACACCGACACCGCTGTGGTGATGTCGTCGCCTCGCGCTTACCGTCCGCTATATGCTCCGCCCGCTCCCACTATTGTGGTTCACAACCGCGCCGCTCATATTTCGTGGGATACTCAAGCCACACCTTATTATATAGCTTACTATATCGAAAAAAGTGAAGACGGCAAACATTTTGAAAAAATTTCGGAGCAACCAATATCTTCCACTTACGGTACGTTTGAAATGAGGATTATTGATACGCTTGAAACCAACGGCAAATCATACTATTATCGTGCTTATGGTTTCGATAGTTTTGGCGAACAAGGTCCGATTTCAGAAGCATCAAAGTGCATGGGCAAGGCGGAGATTACCTCTGTACCCGAACTTACCTACGCCGAAACTGTTAACAATAATTCTGTGGTGGTAAACTGGACTTATAATTCCGACCCTGACGCAGGTATCGAAGGTTTTAAAATTTACCGCTCCACATCAACAAGCGGCACTAAACAACTGCTGTCGGGCAATATAAGTCCCGACAGTCGCAGTTTTACCGATACCCATCCGCTCAACGACAACTATTATTTTATCTCGGTATACAATTCAGAAAACGAAGTGATAAATCCGTTTCCTTCGTACGCTATGCTTATCGACAGTGTTCCTCCTGCTGCACCTGCACCTCCTGAGGGTTTTTGCGATAGTCTTGGACGCGTAACAGTGTATTGGCAACGCAGCGACGACCCCGATGTGATAGGTTACCGACTTTTCCGTGCCAATCTACCCGATGTGGAGTTTGTTTTGGCGTGCCCTTATATGATTAAAGACACCGTTTTTACCGACACCATCACGCTCAACACCAGCAACGAATATATTTATTATCGGCTCAAAGCAGTTGACGGTCGCGACAATCAGAGCGCAATGTCAGCACCTGCAGCAGTGGCACGATACGACACTATTCCGCCGTCGCCACCAAGAATCAGCAATGTGGAAGTTGCCCGCAAAAAAAATATTATTTCGTGGCACAAGTCGGTATCCGGCGATGTTAAAAACGTTGTTTTGTTACGCAAAAACAATCTCAACAGCAAGTTCGACACCTTGGCTATTTTGCAGCCTCGCGATACTGAATTCAGCGACAATAATATAAAGGAGGGCGAAACCTACTATTATGCACTCAAGGCTATGGATAATGGCGGACTTTGTTCAGAATTGTCGAATATAGCAACGGCAACAGTATCGGCTAAACCTGAAAAAATAGTTTTCAACACCGCCGTAACATCCAATGGGGTAACACTTAAGTGGAATACCTCGCAGTTGCGCAAACAAGTGGTATCAACTATTGTTTACCGAGCCGTAAGTCCCAACGATATAAGCACATACGCCATAGTACAGGGCAACGAATACACCGACCCCGACGTAGCGGCAGGTAAAACATACAAATATTGTATCCGACACAAATTTGAAGATGAATCAGAATCTTCATTGAGCGATGAAGTTAAACTTTCTTTCTAAAAATAGCATGACACATAAACTAACCATATTACTCTCCCTCATTCTTCTCTGCACTTCGGCAGTTGCCCAGCGCAACTATCCTGTACGCGCCACTGTGCAATATACTCCGCCTTACAGCCTATTCTTGGGCGACCTTGCTTCTCCCAAAATCATAATCACTCTCACGGGACAAGACCTCTTAGATGCCAACTGCCCCTACAAGCTATCATTCTCGCTTGAATGTCAGAACGTTAAAGTAACTACAAAACCATCGTTCAACCCCACACCTTTATATATTAACGGCGGACAAACCATAGTGCTTACAGGAGCCGACCTTGCAAGATATTTCGACATCCAAAACCTTGATTTCCACGGCATCACCGCCGCCAAATACCTCCAAGATGGTCAACTGCCCGAAGGATTTTACCGCATGAACGTAAAAGTAATCCACTACCACGAAAACCGCGTAATCAGCAACACCGCCTTCACCATGTTCAACGCACGCATGGGCAAACCGCCTGTTCTCTCGCAACCCAAGAATAAAACCCTTATACAGCCTTCTCAACAGCAAACCCCGATTCTTTTCTCGTGGATACCCAAAACCGTTGGGTCGTTTAACTATAAGTTTGAACTGTGGGAATGCGCCGTCCCCGGAATACCTCTGCAAACCGTTGTCAGCACCATAAAACCTATTTATACACAAACATATAACACATCGCAGATTTCGTTTTTCCCATCTACCATTGATATGAAACCCGGCATGGAGTACGCTTGGCGAATCACCGTGGAAGACCCTCTCAATCAACAGAAATTTGCCAATCAAGGACAATCCGAAATCTTCACTTTCACGTTCAAGCGCAAACCCGAAGAAGTTACCGGACTTAAATACACCAACAAAGGTTTGAAAATCAACTGGACTTGGGACATGAACCCTGCCCATTCAAAATACTACTTTGAGTACTACGACCCGCAAACAGGACGCACTCTCGACCCTGTGGAATGCGACTATGCCGGATTCTCATTTAAAATGCCGTCCACAGGTTACCATCTCAAAGCCAGAGTCCGCGCCGAATGTTACAACGACCCAACTCTGATGTCGGGATATACCCCTTACTTAGACACTTATCTCGAGCCAATACCCACCCCTGAATACGAATGTGGAAAGGTTTTCCCCGATAGAGAAATCACCAACAAGGAACTCAAACACTCTTTTGCCCCAGGTGAGATTGTAGAATCGAAAAATGGCGATACCCGTTACGAGATTATCTCAGCCACCGAACAAAACGGCACTCTCAGCGGTCAGTTTTTTATGATAATGGACTGTTGGGGCGGTGCTAAAATCAGGTGCGAATTTTCCGACACCAAAATCAACACCGACAACATTGTGCTTGAAACCATTTTCCACAATATCCCCGACAGCACTCTATTTATCAAGCCCGAAACCATCCGCAAAGAGATACAGGAAGCCTTTTTGGATGCCGCTACCGTGCTCACTGATTTTTCTATCAAAGACACCGTAAAACTCAGCAAGTCGTACACCTATCTCTACATCACACCGTCAGGCAAAGTAATGGCAGTAACAGCAGAGAAAAACGGCGAAATCAAATCTGAAGAGACCGACATCTCTGTCAACAACCTCAAAGAAAACACCCTTGTTCAAGGTGCCAACGGCGAAGAACTTGTTATCACCAAAAAAGGACAGGTTATGGGCAAGGACGAGTTCAACGCCACCGGCGGCAACTCTGTTTTATTAAAAGACTACCACCGCAAGAGCGACAGCCTCGCCCAATGGCAAATCAACTTTTCAAAATACGACGCCCAAACCTACGCCTTCGACCACATCGGCAGCGGCAACCACGGAATATTTTCAGGAGCAGACTACTACCCACAGGTAGGCAGTTACGATTTTAGATATAAAAGTGTAGAATGTGGAAAGAACGACAAAGTTATTGTAGAATTCGACACCTACCCCGAAAAAGATTCGGTAATTTTTAAAGATAAATACGGAGTAACATATCCTATAAAAGACCGCATCCTCACATTTACAGGCGTAAGCCAAGCCGACACCAACTTTATATACGCCTACCGCGGCGACCAAAAGATAGGAAAACTATTTTTGAATACCTATCAGAAAAAGATATATAAAGTAGTATTTGTTAGAGTAAATGGTGCGGCAAAAAAATTGAACGCAAAAGAAATCACAAAATATTTAAACAAGGTCTACAATCAGTGTGCGGTAAGTTTTGAAGACTCAATCGACAATATTACCATCGACGATTTAACATCCTTCTCTCACGGCGGCAGCGGCATTATCACAGTCTACAACGAAGACCAAAAGAAAGTACTGAAAGCATACGACAAGAAAATGAAAGACGGAGTCTACTACCTTTTCTTCATCGACAACGTCACCGACAAGAAAGACGGCAGCGGCACCCTTGTCTCGGGTTATATGCCCCGCGGCTACAACTGCGGCTTCATCTACGACGGCGGCTCAGAACGCACCATAGCCCACGAGTTAGGACACGGAATCGCCGGATTGGAGCACGTGTTTGAGAACTCCAAAGCCTCAGGCAAGACAGCCAACCTGATGGACTACTCTATCCCCGAAACCGCCACAGAACTGTGGCACTTCCAGTGGGATCAAATCCAAGACCCGAGCAGGGTGTGGATGAAGTGGAGCAAGGATGAGAGTGAAGGCGAGTGGACAACTGATGGTCATTACTATCTCTTTACGTATCTTGGAATGTTGATGGGAATGGATTATGACGATGCTGAGCGGTTAGGAAGATACGCCGAAGAACCAGATACCTATGTGATAAGCAATGATGATTTTAATGAACGCGATGTTACTTTGCCAAATGGACAAAGAATACACTTAAATTCAGGACAAGTTATCATGGGAGAAGATGAAGTTGTTCCAATTCCTGAGGGATTTAATAATGGTGATATGTTAGAAAATACCACATGGCTTTTAGGAGGATATCAGCAAAGAAATCATGCACTTACTGGGGGCTTTCATGGAGTTGAATTAGCAGCGACCGCTTATGCTATACAATATAGAGAACTATTGGGAATGCAAAGTGATTATGAGCATTATTTGATTCATAGATTTGGTGATTGCTTTGCTCATTTTGATATTATGAATGACGCAACTGCAAGTATAGACAATTTTATTAATGATTATTTTATATTTATGAATGTCGGAGATGAAGTGCGTAGTGATGGAAAAATCATTAAGATGGCAGCAGGACAAATCATTCCAACTGAGGAAGGAAAGTATCTGACAACACATTCTATAGATTATATTCGTTCTCACGTGCGAAACCAAATACTACCTTCTGATGGCACTATCGGGGATGACAATGATTATATTAAAAATATAAAAGCATATATTACGCCAAATGGAATGTCAGACGATGTAAAATATTTTGATGATGCAAAATTGATCGGATATGTGGCTGCTATAGAAAAATATGTTAATATTGAATTTGAGTTTATCCAAAACGGAGATTTACTGCGAGAAATAAAAGAATATGAAGAACCAATAGATAAATATGTTGAGTTTATCAATAGTGGAGTGTTGCGAGAAGTCTGGAATGGAGTCGTTCAGATTCGTGCAACTGGCAAACCTCAAATATATCCTAAATCTGAAAGAACAGGTAAATATAGGACTACTTTCGATAAATTAGGATTGAAACGATGTATAATTAATTGTGTTTTACAAGCAAAAGATATTGATGGCGCCTATATTAATACAATTAGAGAAGATATTCTTAAATACCTTCCTCCTGCTAACCAAAATAGGTACAGAATGTATGGCGATGATGTGAATTGTATGGCATTCACGTTAGGACATTCAAGAGATGACGGACTTCCGGATAACATTCTTCGTCGTCCAAAATTATATATGGCTTATGTTAAACGATGTGCGGAATTAATAAACATAATTCGTGGCACTAAAGAGTCTGAAAAGAGTAAGAAAGCAATAGATCAATTCCAAAAAATAATAGACTGGGGCGTAAGTCAATATGCAACAGATCCTGACGTGAAATTAGATGGTGTGTTTGCTTTTTTAATATCCTTGAAACGTGCTGAGATTACCAACAATTCAAGATTTAGTGTCCCTATTAAACTTTTGCCACCAGAAATATCTGGTCGAACCACAAAGGCAAATCTTTATTACAATGGTTGGAAGAATAGACCATGGAATAGAGAACCCTCATTTGAAGAAGCAACTCAAAATCAGAGAGATGTATTAATGACATTTATTGAAACGTGCACAGACTTGTTAGATCGAAAATATGAAATCATTCCTATAATGCAAACCGAATCTCGAGTGATATTTGAATTTATAAAAAGATAAACAAAATGAAGAATCTTAAAAAAAAGGATATTAACTTTTTGAAAGTCTTCACTATATATCAAATAGTGGAGATATTAGTCTGGTATCTTTTTAGCGGTTGCTTATTGAGCGCATTTTACAGTTCCTCAAATGTTGATGTTTCAATAATGATGTGTTTTTCATTTACATTTGAAGTAAGTATATATGGTTTGGGATTTATTATTCAATATGCAATTATAATCATTTTGTGGTTTTTGTGTATAATTAAGAATACTAGGTATTTGTATATAATTGAAAAAGTGTATTATAGTAGCATTGATTTGATAATTTCCTTAGTGATTCCGGTAATAATGTTTGTTTTATTCTCAAATGATAACGTGTACAATTGTTACGTTTATTTTTTGCTTGGTTTCGCATTATTGATTGTTTGTTCAAAAGTGGCTTTCTTTAAGTTTTATGAAAAACGCTTGGTCCCACAAGAAGAACTACCAAATGCGAAAACGATGGAAAAAGAATACATTGCAGACAATGATGTTTAACCCTCCTTAAACTATACGGAGAAAAATGGTGGGAAAAACAAAACCAATGAGAAAACTAAGCGTATGAAAGACCCCGACTACGGCTACATCTTCCGCGGCAAAATCTACTCCGCCGCCGAAACCGAAAAATATTGGAACATAATAGAACAGTACAAACTACGCAACCACTAACTCTTAAATAAAAGTCATCATCACACCCATTCGCAAAGCATTATGCAACACCGTTGCACAATGCTTTATCCGTGTCTTTTAGTGCTTTCTGTGGTTAAAAAAAGTATTTGTTTCCTTCGTTTAATTCGGTGTTAAAAAGAAGAAAAAAATAAATTTGGAGAAATGAAAGCAAACTGCTAACTTTGCCCCAAATACATTAAACGAGAATCAACTATGGCAAAATATCTGAATCCGAAAGTAGACTTGACCTTCAAAAAAATCTTTGGTGAGCATCCCAACCTTGTCAAAAGCCTTTTGAATGCCCTTTTGCCATTGCCCGAAGGTATGGAAATAGTAAAAGTGGAGTATCTCACCTCAGAGAATGTCCCCGAGAATCCAGCCAAAAAGTACTCGATAGTTGACGTACGCTGCACCGACAACCACGGTCGCGGTTTTATTGTGGAGATGCAGTCGTATTGGAACAAGGAGTTCTTCTCGCGCACATTTTTCAACGCTGCCTCTATGTATACCAAGCAATTAGCAAAAGGCAACCCGTTTGAACGGTTGAAAGAAGTTTACGCACTTGCCCTCGTCAACGACGAGGCGTTCAACTACGATGGCGACAGCGGATATATGCAGGAGTTCTATATCACCAACAAAAACCATCCTGAGGACATCCACCACGATCTCTCGCTCATTTTCGTGGAACTTGTAAAATATCGTCCCGCCGACCGTGGTAGCCGCGCCATCAAGGATTTGTGGCTTCGTTTCCTCACCGAAATCAATGAGCAGACCGAAAAGGTAGACGACGTATTGCTCGAAAACCCAGACATCAGTCAGGCGTTGAACATTGTAGAAAGGAGTGCCTATACAGATGCCGATATGTACGCTTACGAAGATTATTTGCTTGAAGTGATGACCCAGCGCAACTCTATGAAAAGCGAACGTGCAGAAGGTCGTGAGGAAGGTATTGCACAAGGCGCACAATCCGAAAAACTTGAAACCGCCAAGCGTATGAAAGCCAAGGGGTTTGACAACTCTACCATCGCAGAACTCACTCAGTTACCCATCAACGAGATAGCAAAGTTGTAAATTCGCTTTTTATATCGTGTGATTAGAATTATCACTACCTTTGCCGCAAATTTTATTATATGAAACAAATCGAAATTGCGGTGTCGCCAGCCGAAGCCGCTCAACAAGAACTATATATTGCCACCGCTTGCAAAAAGGCTGGTGTTAACCGCAACGATGTTGCCCATTCGCGCATTATTCACAAATCGCTTGATGCTCGTGGACGGGAAATTATTGTAAACCTTACAGTTGCGCTATATTCTCACGGCGAAAAGCCCGAAGACATCAGCGAAAAATACAATTACCGTCCTGTGGATGGCAACAAAACTTGCGTGGTGGTGGGCAGTGGACCAGCGGGATTGTTCGCGGCATTGCGACTCATTGAGTTAGGTATAAAGCCCATAGTTGTAGAGCGAGGGAAAGATGTGCACAGCCGTCGTCGCGACATTGCACTATTGAGCACCCAACATATTTTAGACCCAGAATCAAACTATTGCTACGGCGAGGGCGGTGCAGGCACATTTTCCGATGGAAAACTCTACACACGCTCAAACAAACGTGGAGACATTTCAAGAATATTAGAGATTTTTCACCTTCACGGCGCGGCAGAAGATATATTATACGAATCGCGTCCGCACATAGGGTCCGACAAGTTGCCCCGCATTGTGGAGGCTATGCGCAACACCATTATCCGCTGCGGTGGCGAGGTGCGTTTTCAAACCAAACTCACCGACATAAACATTGAGGGCGGAAGGGTAAAATCCATTATTGTAAATCAAAACGAAGAAATTGAAACTCAGCGGCTTATACTTGCAACAGGACATAGTGCCGAAGATGTTTACGAAATTCTTCAAAAATGCGGTATCGCACTCGAAGCCAAGGGGTTTGCTATGGGTGTGCGTGTAGAGCATCCGCGCGACCTTATCGACGAAATCCGTTACAAAAAAGCCGACACCACATATCTGCCCGCGGCGGCTTACAACGTGGCGGCGCAAGTAGACGGACGAGGTGTTTACTCGTTTTGTATGTGTCCGGGCGGACAGGTTGTCCCCTCATCTACCCTGCCGGGCTACACCTGCGTAAACGGTATGAGCGCGGCGGCACGCAACAATTATTGGTCTAACGCCGCCATTGTGGTAGAAATTCGTCCCGAGGATATTCCCGACATCAACTCAGGCAACCCGATGGCAGGGTTTAATTGGCAAAAAGAGTTGGAACGAATGACCTGCGTAAACGGCGGAGGCAATCAGAGCGTTGCGGCACAAAGGCTCACCGATTTTGTAAAAGGCAGAATTTCAACATCTTTGCCCCAATCATCGTACGTACCCGGCATAATAAATTCGCCTGTGCATTTCTGGATGCCCGACTTCATAAGCAAACGTCTGCGCGAAGGTTTTAAGCAGTTTGAAAAAAAAATGCACGGATTTCTGACCGAAGAAGGATTGGTTATTTCGTCAGAAACCCGTACATCGTCGCCGGTGCGCATTATCCGCGACACCGAAAAACTTTGTTGCCCAAATGTCAGCAACCTTTTTGCCTGCGGCGAGGGAGCGGGTTACGCCGGTGGAATAGTCTCGTCGGCAATGGACGGCGAAAAGGCTGCCGAATCTGCATCTATTTGTTCATAGCCTTAGCCACCTGTTCGCAAGCGATTGAAAGCATCACATACGACGGCACTTGACGTGTGCAGCACTCGTTTTCGCCCCAAAGGAAGGGATAGTCGTCTTTGTGTTCGAGCAAGTCGGGAGCAAACATCATCAATCCGGGAGCAATGCCGCCGGGGATAAATGTATAGTCGGCGCGGTTGTTGCCATAAGAAACCTTTTTAGTGTTGACGCCCACAGCCATTACAAACGAAACGTTAGAAATCGGGTGACATCCGTAAAGATAGTTCAAACCGTTGAGAATACGCTCAGGGTCAATTTTATCGGGGAAAAGTCGCCAAACTCGGTAGTAGTTAAGAGCGTTGAAAACCACCATCTCGTTGCCGCCCCATCCGCGTCCAGAAATAGGCACTTGGTAGGGATTGTTGTGCACATAGTCGAGAGTTTCGAGGTAAATGGGCAAAGCGTCGCGCACTTTTTTCTGAAAATCCTTATCCATATACTCATAGAGCGACAACGCCATCGAAAGGTTGATGTATTTGCCGTTTTTTGACGCGCCTTCCATCATATACGCCCACGAACGCTGATTTGGATTCATTTCCATAGGTTTGAGAGTTTCCAACAACTTGGGCATAAAGAAATCCTTGTATTTTTTCTCGCCTGTGGTACGCCAAAGTTCCACAGCGGCATTAGTGCGAGGGTCGCCGCCCATAGTGCCAAATCCGCCCCATCCACCGCGACGGTTGGAGTTTTGGAAATTTTCTTCGCTCGAATATTTATCCCAAAGGTAGAGGGCTGTGCGGAGGCAGTGCTCGGCGGTTTCGGGCTTGTAAGGTTTGAGGGTGCGTGCTGCGGCTGCAAGTGCTGCCACCGACGACATTGTGCCCATAGGGGTGAAATTACCTGTAAAAGCCACACGGTCGTCGCGAGTGCCAGAGTAGTCGCCTTTTACCTCAAACATTTTTAAATCAGAATTATAAACCTTTCCATCGGTTTGCGTTACGCCGTCGCCCACGTGGTGATACTGGTGCATATTAACCTGAACAATGCCCTGAGCCACAAAACCGATGTTTTCTACCTGAGCAATAATGTTGAGTGCGCCGTGTTCAATCTGTTGAATAACGTCGGGAACGCCATCAGGACGGTGAATATCAACAAATTGCGTTTTTTGGTCGATAAAAGTTTCATCGCGTTCGGGGCGGCACATCTCCCACAATTGAGCAAGGTCGGAAGTCATTCCCACAACAGTACCAGCCTGAATATCAAAGTCTCCGGCATCGTACCACGCACCTACCGACAATCCAGGAATATGCTCCCACGGTTTGTATTTGGTAAAAGTTTCAGAGCCCTGTTTGTATCCGTCGTGCTGTTCGTAGTTGGTGGGTGCTTGGAGGGCGTCGTCCATATTAGAGCGTCCGTGCCAAATGCGGTAAGCCTCGTTAACCTCCATATGGTCCATCTGAACAGGCAGCCAAACGTCCATAGTGGTGTGCCATTTGCCATCGTAAACGGTTTTGTTAATGGGGAATGCATTAGTAATAACGCCTTTATATTCAATACAATAAGAACCCGGCTCTTTAACGTCAGAAAAATCAATCTGCGCATAATTGTATCGGTGGTTAAACTTGCCCCACTCCTTAACCTTGGGTTCAAGTGCCAAAGTGCGGCTTCCGTCGGCTTCGTAACGCCAAATTTTAGCGGTGGCAGCCACTTGATCGTTTTTGTCGAGTTCTACCACAGAAACCTTCTTTTGAGCGGGAGTGTAGCCAATCTGCGAAAATCCGATATTAGGCTTGCGAATCCACTTTGGGTCGCTGTAAGGCTCTAAATACCATTCTAATACCTTACCAGATTTGTCGGCGGGCAAAAACGAACGAACCACAAAAGTGCCGTTTTGCGAAAGGTTTCTACCGTCGAAAAGGTTGATTTCGGTATCGGATTTAATCAAAACTCTCAAATTATCGTCTTCGGGAGCAAGCACAAGCGTATGACCTGTTGACATCGGTTTGGGCACGATAAACTCATTAAGTCCGCGGTCGTCGAAAGTGGTAAGTCCATAAAACTGAGGAATTTTTTCGTTAACGGGACGCATATAGGTATCGCCGGCAGGGTGACGGGGAAGTATTTCTGACTGTCCGTCAATAAGATAGGTTTTTCCAAAAAACGATGCGGGGAAAAATTCCAAATTGAATCCCGCCTTACCCACCAACTCTTTTGGCAAAGGTTTATCGAGCGAAACCACGATAGAAACACCTTTGTCTTTGGGAGTTACGGTAATGGTGTGGGCAAGGTCGTAATTAGTGTAAGCCAATTTCACCTCAATACCATTGCCTACCACCTGACGCGATTTCATTTCGGCATAGATATCCCACTGTTCGGGCGTGTTCATCAAACGGATACCGCCTCCTGTGGCAATACGCTCGCCACGCTGCACAATTTCGATACCAGCCTCTTTTTCGTCGCAAAAGATGCCTTTGTACAAATTGCTATACACAAGGACATTAACGCCGGTTTGTTCAAAATACTCTAAATCATTAAGTTTAAGAGATTGAGCCTCAGCCGTTGCGCATAATAGCGACAGCAACGGAATGGCCATTAGTGATTTTTTATTCATTAATTGTGATGTTTAAAAGTGAATTATTTTTTTGTCCACAAATATATAAATAATCTGCAATGAAGAATAATAAAATTCAGCCGCTAAGATTATTATTTTTTCTGACATTTGATAATCTTCAAAATAATATATACCTTTGTATTTGTAACTTAATATCGTAAAACTATGGAGACCCGCAGATACCCTGTTGATACTCAAATATTTAGCAAAATTATCGAAGGTAATTGTGTCTATGTAGATAAGACGGATTTAGTCTATAAAATGACCCACGACTATGAATATGTATTCTTGTCAAGACCTCGGCGTTTTGGTAAATCGTTACTATGCAGCACGTTGGATGAGTATTTCAATGGCAACAAGGATTTGTTTAAGGGGTTGAAGATTGACTCTTTGGAAAAGGAGTGGACAAAATATCCTGTGATAAACCTTTCGTTTGCGAGTGCGAAAGACGTTACTGAAAAAAGCATCAATTCAATTATTGACAAAATGCTTTTGACATACGAAAAAAAGTTCGATCTTAACAAGGCTGACGATGATTGTGGCGTAAGGTTCGAAGAACTTATCAAAAATATCGCCCAAAAAACAGGAAAAAATGTGGTTGTCATCATCGACGAGTATGATGCCGGTATGCTCGACACTATAAACAATGATGAACTACAAGAAAGAATCCGTGCCATACAAAACAAGTTTTTTTCACCATTAAAAGACCTCGGAAAATATATCCGCTTTGTCTTCATTACGGGCATTACAAAGTTTTCTCAGATGTCGATATTTTCAACGCTTAACAATTTGCAGGATATTTCGTTAATGGCTGATTTTGAGACAGTCTGTGGTATTTCGTTAAACGAATTTTTGTCGCAGTTGAAAGAGGGCATACAGGATTTTGCCAACGCTAACGACTATACATTCGACGAAACAGTGCGGTATTTCAAAGCAAAATACGATGGCTATCACTTTTCGCACAAAAGGCAGGACGTGTTTAATCCGTTTTCTGTTATCAAGGCGTTAAACGAGAAAGTGTTCGGTGATTTTTGGTTTAATTCGGGAACGCCGACGGCATTGCTAAAACTTATCAGCAAGTTCAACATCCAAATGGAAGATTACGAGGGCGTGGAATGTAGTGCGTCGCGATTCAACCAGCCAGTGGAAAAGGTTACCGACCTTGTGCCATTTTTGTTCCAGTCGGGATAC
>JAFPYT010000380.1 GCA_017394445.1 Bacteroidales bacterium
ACTTAAATTCTTGCGCCGTAATCCGCTCTCCAACGTGGACTTGAACCACGGACCCTCTGATTAACAGTCAGATGCTCTAACCAACTGAGCTATTGGAGAATCAATTTTATTCTTTTTTCTATGACAATAACATCTTTTGCTCTCCAACGTGGACTTGAACCACGGACCCTCTGATTAACAGTCAGATGCTCTAACCAACTGAGCTATTGGAGAAAAATCAATTATTTATTCTAACCTTAAATTTTATGTCAAATGTCCTTTCTGAATTGCGGTGCAAAGGTAGAGCATATTTTCTAATAAAAAAATTTTTTAGAAAAAAAAATCACATATTTTAGTATTACACTCTGTCTCCGCCTATTAATATATCATCAATTTGTGCTAATGAACAGCGCCAATGGTCAAGAAACTCTCCTAACCGCTCTTTTTGGTATTCCGACTCGCTGCTTTGGGCGTTTATTTCTAATAAAATTTCTTTTAAGCGACCGTAGGTTACCTTTTTTTTGGTTTTGCCGTTGAACTGATCGGCATATCCGTCGGAAAACATATAAAGATAGTCGCCTTTTTGCACTTGAATTTCCACAGTTTCAAAATCTTTCATTCGCGGATACTGCCCCACAGGATTTTTTATAGGCTTGTATTCAGTTAGTTGGCCGTTTCTAACTATGTAGAGCGGATTGTTTGCTCCGGAAAACCGTAAAATATTGGTGTCGAGATTAAGAATGCAAAACGCCATATCCATACCGTCGGTGGGTTCGCGCTCGTCGCAATGCTGGCTTAGTGCTGTTATAATGTTGGCTCGCAGACTGTTGAGTATGTCGGATGGCATAGAATCGGGCGTGAGGTTGGTGCTAAGGTCGTTGAGATAGGTGATGCCGAGCAGACTCATAAACGAACCAGGAACGCCGTGCCCTGTGCAATCGGCTATGGTAAAGGCAATTATGTTGCCATTGCGACGATGCCAATAGTAGTCGCCGCTCACAATATCGCGCGGTCGCCAAAAGAGAAAATAATCCGAGAATGTGTTTTTGAGAATATCCTCTGATGGAAGCACAGCCAATTGTATGCGTTGAGCGTATCTGATGCTTGATGTTACGGCGTAGTGTTTTGACTCTATATCGTTTTTTAACAGGGCTATATGCTGCTTTTCTTTTTCGATTGCGAGGCTCATATCCCACAATTTGCGGTTGCGCTCTGCCATTTCGTTGCGGTCGGTTTCGAGTTTGTGGCGTTCGATGGCAAGCAATTCGGGCGTGGTAGATTGGTCGATGGCGGTAGTGGCGGCGGTTTTGGTGGTGGTATTGGTTTGTGCGTTGGGTTTCAAATTGTTATATAGAATAGTTATTCGCTCCAACTCGTTTTGCGAAGTGCGTATTTCGCGGCGTAGTCGGTTTTCCGCGGCTTGCGATGCGTGGTTTACTGCACGTTTGCGCGTTACCAAAAGCACCGCAATTATTATCACTGCGATGACGATAATGGCTGATAATATGATAATTACGGTTGTCAATTTACTTCAAGTTTTTTAAGGTCGTTGGTATGGTAGATATATATTTTGTCGCCATATTCGGTTACAGCAGCGGTAATAGGCGTTACCTGCGAAAGATATATCGTGTAGGTGCCGTCGGAGTTTTTGAATGTGGCGTAAATGATTACGCCATTGTTGTAGTCGGCAATGATGGGATCTTGCATTACGCCGTCTTTTGCCAATATTATTACACCGTTGTAGTTGCTGATGTAATTGGTGTAACTATCGGACGAAACTTTGCCCGAAATGTCGGTTTGTGTAAATCCCGAAAAGCATCTGTATCCGTCGAATTCGGTTATATTGGTGAGCACGGCTGCTACTTTGAGAGGTATTTCGGTAGTTATATTGCCGTCTTGGTCGAGTTGCTGTATAAAATACTGCCCTGTGGATAGGTCAACGCCCGAAAGAAACACATTGTCGTTGTAGGTTAGGGAGTTAAATAAATTATTGTTGGTGGCAATCTGATATTTGCCAATCAACTCGCCAATTGGGGAGTACACATTATAGTAATACGAACCGTCGGAAAGTTCGTAATATATTGCTATATTGTTGTTTACATTGGTTACAACCTCAATATTTACTGTTTCGGAAAAATCGAGCGTATATTCGCTACCATATTTACCGTTAGAGTCTATCATTCTGAGTATAAGGTTGTAATCGGTGGTTTGCATCATTCCCATAGCTGGGGCTTGAAGTATCATAGCGTAGCCTCCGTTGTTGAGCGGAGTGCCTGCAACGGGCAATTTTGTAACCGTGGAAGTGTTGCCGCCCATACCGCCGCCCATAGCGTTAACTGTGCTGTCGATTTGAAAAAGTATGTTGCAATCCTTGTCGAACTTTACCACGGCGTAATACTGACGGCCAAAATTGTTTGCCGAGTAATAATCAAAATAGTATTCGTCGTTGCTGTTTTTGCGAAACAATCCGTTCGAGAGGTCAACATATATATTTTGTATGCGGTCTTGAATAGGCGAGGGGTTTCCTTCGGTGCTGTGATTGGCGTCTTGATCGTTGTTGTGATTCTGCTCTGGATTAAACGAACGGTTTTCGCTCCAAGTAAAATTGAGGGAAACAGATTTGATACTTCCATCGGAAAAAACTTTGTTGATAGAGTATAAGCTGTCGTTTTCGCTAACAGCCATCACCGTGCCGTCCGACACAGCAAGCGGCATAAACATCGGAGTGCAGGCAACCGATTTGATGGGCGAGTTTTGATAACTGCCCCACTCATAGTTGTCTTCGTCGTCGCAGGCAGCGAAAACCACCGTTGATATCAATAATATGTATAATAACCGTTTCATAATCAATTAGTTTTTGTATCCATAACCGTATTTTGGAACAGTTTTGTAAAATATATTAAACTTACAGCCAATTTTAAACTGAAAATAACCCAAATGGATAGCATCGGGTACATATAAGTGATTGAAAACCAAGTCGCTATTGTTGTATCTATGTTGCGAGTCGTTGAGAGGTCGCATCATAAAATGCCACGATCCCTCTAAATACAACGAAAACCGCTTAGATTCGAAAGTAGTGCCACGGAATCCCAAAAGCGTAGAATAGTTGAACCTTACCTTTTCGTTTAAATCGGCAGTTTTGTCGCTTATGGTATACTGAGCATTGTCGCCAAACCAAGTATATGCCTGATAATCAGATTTAAAAACAAAATCAGCAGAGGCACCTCCAAAACATTCAAACGAAATTATCACACCATTTATAGGAGTTTTCCACTTGAACATATCGTAATAAAACAATACAGGGACAGTTAAAAAAGCATCGGATTCGTGATAATAAAATTTTGTAGCTCCGTAATCCTCAATGCGGTTAAAACTTGCCACCATATAACCTGCCCCGAGCGAAGCCGCAAATTTTTTTGTAAATCCGAATTTTGCCCCGAGTGTTATGCCATACGAACGGTCGCTGTCGTAGGTGGGTATTATTTTTGAGGTGTCGGCGCGTGGAAATATCGAATCTACCTTAACATTTGTTTTCATATGGAGTATAATGTTGAAATACAGCGACAACCGAGGAATTACCGAATAGTTGTCAAACACATTTTGAAAGGCAATCGGGTCGAACGATTGGGGTAGGTAAAAGGGATATTTTTTGGTAAAAAGCATCATCACCGAATCGGCTTCGCGGTCGTACGACATCTCTTTGTACGAGGCTATGGTGTAGCGTAGATACTGCTCGGTTTCGGAATGATTGAGTTTCTTATCTTTGAGAAAATCTGCCATACGCAATGCCTCAGGATATTTGCCGGCGTTGTAATAACGCTCTAATGCACGTATGGCTGCA
>JAFPYT010000381.1 GCA_017394445.1 Bacteroidales bacterium
AGAGAAAGCCGCCGTGGTGCTTACCGACCGTCTTTCGAGCGAAAATTTTACAGCCTTGGAGGTGATTTCGTTTGGACGAAGTCCATACACGGGATTTTTTGGTCGACTTACTCAAAAAGATTACTCTATTATAAAAGGTGTGGCTGAGGATTTAAAGATTGAACCGCTTTTGAACCTCAACTTTTACGAACTATCCGACGGACAAAAGCAAAAAGTACTTATAGCCAAAGCGTTAGCTCAACAAACCGAAATAATTATCTTAGACGAACCCACTGCATTTCTCGATTTCAAGGCTAAAGACGAGATTTTTGCATTACTAAAAAAAATAGCCGCCGAAAAAGACATTGCGGTATTAGCTTCAACCCACGATATCTATCAGGCGGCAAAATATGGAAATGAATTTTGGATAATGGACAACTACTCTTTGTGGGTAGAAACGAATCCATCGTCGGTAATTTCAGGTTCGTTGTCGTAAATATCGGCGTGGGTTAAGTCTTTAATTACCTTAATAACACGTTTTTGCGAGTCGATATGCGGACCTTTGTTCGGGGGTTTTATCTGGTATGTGGGAATAATCTGCGCTGAAATAAAATTGCCAGTTTTTGCATCCATCTTAACCCGGAAAATAGGTGCAAGTCCGTTGACACCTTTTATATTTATATTGCTATAAGTAGCAAAATTGCCCATAGAGTATGCGATAAACTTACCTTTATAAATTTCGATAGCGCGTGTAACGTGAGGACCGTGACCAAGAACAATATCAGCTCCAGCATCTATCACTGTGTGGGCAAATTTGTAAACATTGCCTCGATTTTGCCCCAAGAACGACTCGTATTGACGTGTAACATGCTGATAATTTGCACCTTCAGCACCACCATGAAACGATACTATCACTATATCACAAGTTTCTTTTAGTTGCTTTACAAGTTTGCAGGCATTGTCGTGGTCGGTTATCTGCACAGTGCCTTGATTGGGAGCAAACGCGCAGAAGCCATACCTGACACCGTTGACCTCAAATTCGGCAGTTGGCTTTTCGGTAAAACCAGCCCAGTTGATTTCAAGACTGTCTAACAGGTGCTTGGCGTTGTTTTTGCCATATTCGCCAAAGTCGCCGCTGTGGTTGTTGGCCACGCTCACAAGGTTGAAGCCAGCATCTTTGAAACAGTTGGCAAACTTGCGGGGCATACCAAAAGTGAAACAAGTTTTGGGGTCGTTGCAGTTTTTTGCGCCCAGCTTGGTATCGGTAAAAGTGCCTTCCACATTGCAGAAAACCACATCCGACGAATCGAAATAAGGGCGCACCTCGTCTAAAAGATGACTTGCATCCATATTCGGAGGGCAATAGCTCTTGTCGGGAACGATACTGCCGAGCATAATATCGCCCACGGCGGTAATCGTTATGGTTTTGTTTGCGACAGTATCTTGTGCCGAAACATTATGCGCCGCCAATCCTATCAAAGCAGCGCAAATCATAGAGGTAAATTTCTTCATAGCTAAAAATTATTATAATATATAAGGTGTATTAACAAAAAAGCCCGAGAAAACCCCGGGCTTTGAAAATCGTGATCCGGGAGCGATTCGAACGCTCGACCCACAGCTTAGA
>JAFPYT010000382.1 GCA_017394445.1 Bacteroidales bacterium
TATCTCAAACAGTTGCAAGACGAGCATATTCCTGTAATTTGGCGTCCTTACCACGAAATGAATGGCGATTGGTTTTGGTGGGGTTACAATCCCGACAACTACAAAAAGCTATACAAAATGCTTTACTCTCGCCTAACTGATTATCACAAAATTAACAACTTACTTTGGGTTTTCAATGCCAATGAGCTTGGCAGTCAAAATGTTAAGCAATACGAAGATTTTTACCCCGGCGATAATTTCGTAGATATTCTTGCCACAGATATTTACAATAGCGAATATAAAGGCAACGATTACGAGAAACTATTGAAATTGGGTAAAGGCAAACCCATTGCGTGGGGCGAAGTTGGCAAACTGCCTACTCCTGAAATTATTAAGCAACAGCCAAAATGGGTGTGGTTTATGTGTTGGAGCGAATTTCTCGAAACTGCCAACGATTGGAATCGCCGCACCGACATCTACAATGCCGACAACACCATTACTCTCGAAGAACTTAACGCAAAAAAAAAAGTAAAATGACCAACCAAGAATTAATAAATCAACTTAAATCTGCCCATGCCGATATACTTCGCTATTGGTCTGATAATATGGTAGATAACGTTAACGGAGGCTTTTTGGGCGAACGCGATTGCAACGAACAAATAGTTCCTAATGCTCAAAAAGGCGCAATTCTCAATGGACGTATCCTTTGGACATATTCTAAGGCTGCCAACACGTTTGGCAACGATTCGTATCGCGAGTTGGCAAAACGTGCCTTCGATTATATCTGCAAATACTTTTACGACAAAAAGAACGGTGGTTTTTATTGGTCGCTAAATGCCGATGGAAGTGCCGCCGACACCAAAAAACAAGCTTACGCCGAAAGTTTTGTAATGTATGGATTATCAGAATATTACATACTAACCAAAGATCAACGGGCAATCGACCTTGCTTACGAAACCTATCGTTTGATGGAAAAACATTTTCGCGACCCTAAATTTGGAGGTTACACCGAAGCTTGTGCTGCCGATTGGTCGCCGTCAAACGATCTTCGCCTTAGTAGCAAAGAGATGAACCTGCCCAAAACTATGAACACCCACTTGCACATTTTAGAGGCGTTTACAAATCTTTACCGAGCAAAACCTTCGCCCGAATTACGACAATCTATCGTGCACTGTATCAATATTTTCAAGGATAAAATAATTGACCCGCAAACTGGACATTTCAAACTATTTTTTGCAATGGATTGGTCGGTACCCGAAGCGTTTAAAGCCGAATCGTACGGACATGATATTGAGGGTGCATGGCTTATTTACGAAGCTGCCGAAGTTATTGGTGATGAAGCTCTTATGGCAGCCATTAAACCAGCTTGTCGCCGTTTAGTAGACATTACTTTGGCAGAAGGTTTCGACGGAGAATCAATCTCTTACGAAAAAATTAACGGCAAACTCGACACCGACCGTCATTGGTGGCCGCAAGCCGAAACTCTTGTGGGATTGGCAGATACATATCGTCTTACCGACGACCAAAAATATCTCGATTATTTATATAAGGTGTGGAATTATATCGACACCCATCTTGTAGACCATCAAAACGGCGATTGGTTTTGGCGAGTTAACAAAGACGGTAATGCCGTTTACAATGATATGAAAGCCGGTTTTTGGAAATGCCCTTATCACAATTCGCGTGCTATGATTGAGGTTATTAACCGATTGAAATAATTTTAAGATGAAACTAATTATAATTGCTTTTGCGTTAATTGCAACGGTATCGACGGCGTGTCAGCAAGGGCCTGAAACCATCCCTGGTAAACACCCTAATATTTCATACTACGGACGAACCGACTTCTCTGATTCACTTCATCCAAAACAATGGGCGGCGGGAGCTTATTTTTCGGTTGGATTCGAGGGAAATTATTGCATTATTAACATCAGCGATGAAAACTATTCTAACCGTCGTTCCAATCTACTTGAAGTTTCTTTGAATCAATATAGTATATCTCAACCCGTAGTTACAAAGGATTCGGTTACCAATATTGTTATCGGAAATCCTCCAGATCAACTATTGAAAACTCTCAAAGGTAATGTAGTAAGGTGTTTTGAAAATTATTTCGACACCACATCTATCGATGGTTCGCACTATGTTGTAGTTTGCCGCAATACCGAAACATCTATGGGATATACACAGGTTAATAGTGTTACAGCAAAACATACTTTGCCATGCAATTTGGGACCTTTTTATGCATTCGAATTTATAGGCAACTCCATAACATGTGGTGCAGAAGCTGACACCACCTTGAAGCCGTCAAAAGATTACCAATGGGGCGATTGGCATAGGGCATATTATAGTTATGGACCTCTCACTGCCCGAAATTTTAGAGCTTCATGGTCGCTTGTATCGGTTTCGGGAATAGGTCTTATACACTCATGCTGCGACATGGATGTTACTATGCCACAGGTATATGACAAATTCGTACTTCGTTACAACCAAAAGCAATATGATTTTTTACATGCCCCAACTCACATTTTTATTTGTCTCGGTCAAAATGACGGAATACAAGACTCCACAACATTTTGTAATGCGTATGTGGATTTTGTAGAACAGATTCAAGATGCTTATTGCGGTGAATATATATCAAAATATTTTTTGTTAACAAGTCCAATGGCCGACAATGATCTTCGCGAATGGCAAAAGCGAATGTTAACAGTCATAGAGCAACGTCTTAAAGATGACGGATTTAACAATGTTTGCAAATATTTCTTCTCGCGTTCTTGGAATTCAGGCGGCTTTTCGCACCCAAGTATCGAAGACCACAAGCAAATCGCCGAAGAACTTACTAAATTTGTTGAACACTCTTTTGAACCAGAATAACACAAAGTTATTGTTTTTCGTATAACCGAAAAAAGTAACCACAATAGTTGGAAGCACTCATTTATTTTTTACTTTTGTAAAAAAAAACGTATGGGATTTTTGAGAATTTTTAGCGGTGGAAATGACGGCGATGAATCATCGTTGGGTGGCGGCGTGCTTAATCTCGAACTTGTGTATTTTATGCGCGAGGCTTTTGGTAGAGATGTAAAGCGTGTTAAACGTTTTGACATGGCTCAGTATTCTATCGAGTTTTTGCTAATTGATGATGATTTGTTGATTACTTGCGGATTATCGTCGCATAAATTGGCTACGGGTAATCGTGAACAAAATTTTGAACTTGCCATCCGTGTGCCTTATCGTTGGGATTCAAATAGCAATTCGTTGCGTCACACTTGGTTTGTAAATTTAATGCAAAATATTATCATTCAGGCAATAAGCGGTATTTATCCTATCAAAAATGATTATTTGCAAACCTTCGACCATCCTTTTCATTACACATCTGAATTAAATTCGGTTACACTTTATAATATAGCTGAAAAACGTTTGCAAAATGGCACTGTGGTAGATTTTATGATGGTGGTGCCGCTGTTTCAAAGTGAGTTGGAGGATGATTATTACAAACAAGAATCGTCTGATTTAAAGGGTCTTGCATGGCAACAAGCATCGCTTTACCGGGGTAATGAATATTTTGACACTCTCGACAATTATTATCCTTACGATGATACCGACACAGAGGCTTTGGAAGAGTATTTCAGTATTCGCGATGGTGCGCTTCCTGGATGGAATCCCGAAACTGATGCGGTGCAATGCCGTGTGTCGTCGGGTATTATAAACAGCAAAAACAAGATTGGTTATATGTATCGGGCACGTCCTGAGGGCGATTGTTCTGGTTGGTATTTTTTAGAGGTAGAA
>JAFPYT010000383.1 GCA_017394445.1 Bacteroidales bacterium
GACTATTCGCTTTTTGATGATTATAAATGTTATACTTTTAGTTGTGGTTAATCGTACCTTTATTTGTTGTAACTCGTTATAATCGTTGTGTTATAGTTAATTATTTGATTATCAGCACATTTAACTATGTTATTTGTAGTTTTTTATCTCGTTTTCTTTTGATTTGCGCTATGGCGGGTAGGAGAGTAGTAAATCCGTTCGATTTATTTTGAGTTATCGCTTAAACTGTACGAATCGCTTTTTCTTCTTTTTTGGACTTTATATGTGTGACATTTTGTCAGTTTTTGAGAGAGTAGCGAATAATCTGGATTAACTATTCTTATTATTACTTTTTTGGTATAAAAATACTGTTTAATCTTTATTGCTAAACCTTAGACAAATTTTTCGCCCTATTGTTATTCGTTTGCTATAACGATGTTTAGACTTTTGTGCTTAGATGCTACGATTGTTTTCCTTTTTATGTGGATGGACTATTCGCTTTTTGATGATTATAAATGTTATACTTTTTTATAACTACGAATTATTCTCTTTCGTTGTCGGTCATTACGGTTATTTCGCCTTTGCCCTCTTTGGTGCGACGGTTGGCAGTTTTGATTCTCATCTCTATTTTGCGAAACCAACGTTTTGGGATAAGGTCGGTATGTCCGGGCACTGCGCCTTTTTTATCCAACTTGCGTTTTTTTACAAGAGCCGAAAATGCGTTTTGAGCCACGTCGATACACGACTGACCTGGTCCTATTATGCCATAGAGCGTTACCGAGGCAGTGTTGATAGATGCCGAGAGCGCGGCAGAATCTTCTTCGGCGGTGGTGCGGATGCGTTTAAAGTGTCGGTATTGGTGGTGCTCTTTTGGATTGATTTCGCAGGCGCGGCGGATGGCACGGCGGAGGTTGCGTATGTGCTGCCCCGATTCGTCGGTGATGATTGTGCCTGTGTCGGGATTAGTGTTGATGCCCCAAGGCGTTGGCACAGAGCCTGTTCCGTTGATAGATACGTATCTCCATCCGGTGTTTTCGCTGCCTATTAGCACCGCTATGTGTCCTTGGTGAAATGCAGCATCGTTGTCTAAGATAAAAATGATGTCGGTGCTTTTGGCGCTGCCCGCAATGGCGAGCATTAATAATATAAGTGTGGTAGTAATTCGTTTCATCTCTGTTTTTTTCTGCTAATTTACGGCTGTGGAGGTTAAACTGCAACTTTTTGGCTGACTTTCAGAACCATTGTTGGGATAGTGCATTTTTTTTGGCTTTTAGAAAATTTTTTATCAATTTTGCAATTAAAACTTCGTTACCGCTATGCACAATATCGACATTATAAAAGGTGAATTTTCGACGCGGCAGAGCCTTCATTTGGCGCAGGGCATTAAGGCGGGATTTCCGTCGCCTGCCGAAGACTATGCTCACGAGAGTCTCGATTTTAACCGCGACCTTATCCGAAATCCCGCTGCCACTTTCTACGGGCGTGTGGTGGGCGATTCGATGATTGATGCTGGTATTGCAGATGGCGATATTGCCGTTATTGACCGTTCGGTGGAGCCTTCCGACGGCGATATTGTGGTGGCGTTTATCAACGAGGAGTTTACCATCAAGTATCTCGACCTTGCTCACCGCGACGAGGGATATATCGAGCTCAAACCCGCAAACCCTAAATATCATCCGATAAAAATCAGTACCGACGATGAGTTTGAGGTTTGGGGCGTGGTGCTGTGGACTATCAAAAATTGGAGGCGCTACTGATGTATGGCATTATCGACTGCGATAATTGTTTTGTGTCGTGCGAGCGGGTTTTCCGTCCCGACCTCGAAGGCAAGCCGGTGGTGGTGCTGTCTAACAACGACGGCTGCGTGGTGGCTCGCTCAAACGAGGCCAAAAGGATGGGCATAAAAACGGGTACGCCTTATTACCAACTTGCCGAGATGTTTCCAGGCCAGAAAATTGAGGTGTTTTCGTCGAACTACGAACTATATGGCGAACTTACTGCGCGCGTGGTGGAGATTATCAGCGAGGAAGTTCCGGCGTTTTTCCGCTATTCGATCGACGAGTGCTTTGTGCGTTTGGACGGATTTGCTGCCGACACCCTGAAACCTTGGGGCGAACATCTCCACATACGTATACGCCGCTCGGTGGGAATGCCCGTGAGTATCGGCATTGCGCCTACCAAAACCCTTGCCAAAACCGCAAGCCATTTTGCCAAAAAATATCCGGGATACAGGCATTGCTGCGTTATCGACAGCGAAGAAAAACGTGTTAAAGCACTGAAACTGTTTAGCATAGCCGACGTTTGGGGTATTGGCCGCAGATATTCTGCCCGGCTTGAAAGTATGGGCATAAAAACGGCTTACGATTTTGCCCAAAAACAGTTTGATTGGGTGAGGGCTGTGTTTCGCAATGTGGTGATGGAGCGCACTTGGCGCGAACTCAACGGTATCGACTGCATTCCCGACGAGCAACCCGCCCCAAAGAAGAACATTTGCACAAGTCGCAGTTTCAACGGTATGATTGGCAGCATTGCCGACCTCCGCACGCATATCGACAACTATGCCGCCCGTTGCGCCGAAAAACTCCGACGTCAGGGTTCGGTGGCAGGCATTGTGGGGGTGTTTTTAAACACCAATTCATTTCGCAACGACCTTGATCAATATGCTAACTATAAGGAAATAAAGTTGTTGACCCCGTCGAACTCTACCATTACTATAACCAAAGCCGCCAACGATGTGTTGCAGAGCATTTTCCGAAAAGGATTCAGTTATAAAAAAGCGGGTGTGATATTGGCTGACATTGTGCCGGATAGTCCTGTGCAGCAAGATATGTTCGACCTTTCGGCTGCCGACTACCACCGTCTGCACCGTTTGGATGCCGTTATCGACCATATCAACAAAATCAACGGCGACGAAACAGTGGTGCTTGGTTCGCAGCAATACAAGCAGAAAGCCGCCAACGGCAAAGCCGAGGTTTTTGCCAACGCCATCCGCCACGACTTCCGCAGCAAAAATCCCACCACCCGATGGAGCGATATTATTGCGCTGAGGTGAAGAGAGTATATGTCATTAATTCCCAATAATATGGGCTTATATA
>JAFPYT010000384.1 GCA_017394445.1 Bacteroidales bacterium
TGGCTATGTCAAACATACTGTGTTCGCGGCGGATATAGTCGCCTGCTTTTTTGGCCGTCATCTCTACTGCACGGCAAATATTTTTGTAATCCATAAAGTATATCAATTATCTCTTCTTATTGTTTTCTTCAATTATTTCTGCCTTGATGTCGGGTATCTTTTCCACAGGGCGTGTAATTTCTTTAATTCTTTCGCGATATTTCCAAGTGAGGAATATAACGGTTAGTCCCGAAAGTATAAGACAAGTGGCAATTATTTGAGCCTGAGTAACTTCTATGCCCAAAAGATTAAATTTATTATTTACTCTAATTGATTCTATTAGCAATCGTTCGATGCCTTGTAATGTAAGATAAATGCCAAACAACATTCCGGGGAAGTTGATTTTTTTTCGGAGCAGCATTAATAATCCAAAGATTATTAGCATCATAAGCGATTCGTAAAGCGATGTGGGGTATACGCCTTCGGAAAGGATATGGCAATGGTTTCCACCGCAATTTTCGATAGGAATACCGCTATTAACCACATTGTGAGGAAATTTGTAGCTCCAAGCCCACTCGGGAAGCCAACTTGGACATGGATTGTTGTTGACAATGCCCCAACATCCATCGCCCGAAACTTCGCAACCTACGCGGCCTAATGAGTATCCCAAGGCTATGCATGGCGATGCACAATCTAAGGTATGAAACGAACTGATATTGTTTTTTTTAAGGTAAAGCGCACCAGCTGTACCACCTACTATTAATCCGCCAAAAAATGTTAGTCCGCTAAACGGAAACAATTCGCCAATTGGGTCGGCTATAAATTTATCTAAGTTTTCGAGATTATGGAACAATTTGGCGCCAAGAATGCCAAAAATGCCAGCAACAACCAAAAGGTTTCCTGCCAACTGATGCGGCATTTGCTTGATTATTACTGTTTTAGGTTTGGGTAATTTATGCTTGTCTTTGTCGTACCAAGTGTATCCGGCAGCAATTAATCCGCAGATTATACCTCCGCCCCAACTTCCTCGTGGCGACATCAAAAAATCTTGAGCATTAGCCGAAAATTCGCTGTAATTAAAAATTACGTCCACCACTTTATAACATATTATAAAGGTGATAAAAAATGATGTGATTAGCTCTTTGACGGAAGCTTTTTGTCCGATGGTTTCCACTTTGTAGAGCGGGCACATCAAACCTTCGCGTTCTTTGCGTTGGTATTCTAACTTCATGATAAATGCGGCAGTAATAAATGCCACCGCCACAAAAAAACCGTAAGTTTGTATCGGCAAGGGAATATTCACGCCGAAAATATCATTCAAAAAATCGCTTAAAGTAGCGTAACTCAGTATTGTAAGATTCATTTTTTGTCGTTTAAAATATTCGGTAAAATTAGAAACAATTTGTTACCGTTCCAAAATTTTTAGCAAAATTTAAATTGAAGGCGTAATAAAGACACGCCATGAACCTTCTTGCATGCCTTTTTCAACATAATGCTTTTCTAAAAGTTGCTCTATTAGTTTTTGTACTGCCGACATGCTGATGTTTGTTTTGCGTTGAATTTCAGCCATTGTCAACACAGGTTCAGTTTGCATCAAATTTAGTATATGACTGAAATTTGGTGAACGGAACTTGATTTTTTCACCGTCGTACCACCATGTATCTTGGTCGTGTTCTGTAATAAAACAAACATTGCCGTATATTTCTTGTGCAACGAGTTTTTTGAAATATAGCATAAATGGCTTAATTTCATTAATTTGTGCGTGTGCTCCATTGGTTGGGACAGAACCCACAATAAGGTCGGCTTTGTGTAGAGCCTCTAAATATTCATGTTTGAGACGGCTGCGAACCACAATCATCGGGTAATTGTGTCGAGCAAGGATATAGTTTACCAAAAGACGTGCAATACGTCCGTTGCCATCTTCAAAAGGGTGTATGCGTATGTAGCGGTAATGGAATAGTGCCGCAAGTTCAACGGGCGAAAGTTTTCCTTCTTTTTCCGTTTGGTTGTACCAATCCACAAGGTCGGTCATTAGTGCGGGTGTTTCTTCGGGAGATGCGTATTCAAATCGGTCGCCATATCGTGTAATAACGCTGTTGGGGCGTGTTTTGTATTGCCCGGCGTGTACTGTGTAGCTGGTTTGTAATCCACCCGGAAGGTTTTTGTATACTTTGTAATCTTCGCGTAGTAATGTCTTGTGTAATGTCCGTATAAAATTCTGAGTAAGAGGTTGTTGGGTAGTTGTTTCCTCGGTCATCATTTTAAGGCTTACGTTGCTTGCCGCCATATCGTGAACATCTTTGGCATCAGCCTCACCAATTACTTTACCGAACAAAAGCAATAGTTCTGTTTGTCCGTAAGTTAGAGTGTTGCCTTCTATATGATTGCTGTTGTAGTTGAAATCAACAGTAAATCTGCGGCTTAACCGTTGAATCTCTTTTTCAGAAAGAGGTTGCAGTTTGTTCCAAGCCTCTAATGATTTTTCTAATGTTAAGTATTTCATGTGGCAAAATGTTGGTTAAAAGGTGGTAGATGTACCACCTTTTCGGCAACAAATTTACATTTTTTTTCTTATTACGCAAAAAATTTTGTTTATTCCAAAAAACTTTTATAACTTGCCGAATAATTTTAAATCGTTTAAGCAATGGAAGACAACGCAGCAGGATGGCTTATTTTGCATACCGAAGGTAAAGAGCCTCAGAGTTTTGCATTAAAAGAAGGTCGTAATAGAATTGGCAGAAAAACATCGCAAAATTTTCCCGATGTTTATGCCGTGGGTGATCTTTTTGTAAGCCGCAACCACGCCGTGCTCGTGGTAAAAAAGAACGAACGCTCTGAATATGAATATATTATAGCAGATAACGCAGAAATTCAAGGCGCACCAAGTCTTAATGGCACTTACATCAACGGAAATTCCGAACGCCTTGGTGATAAACCCGTGAAACTCAAAGATGGCGACACTATTCAAGTGGGTATCACTAAGTTTGTGCTCAAAACAGCTGCTGTGGCTATCAACGCCGAAGACGCTATTAAACTTGCCGCTAAGTTAGAATATACCAACACGGTAGAGTTTGAAAGTTCGCAGGCTGTGCTCCGTAAAAGGTGCTAATGTATTGTAATTTAATTTGTTGACAATGGTAAAAAAGTTTTTTTCCACTGTCTGCGCACTTATTGTATGCAGTTGTTCCATTGCGCAGACTGCTATTATATCGGGTAATGCCAAAACTTACGCCGGCGATACGCTCAAAATGTATTCGGTTTGCGACTATATTTCTAAAACCGAGCGTATTGTTGCCACAGCACCAGTAGATGCCGAGGGTAATTTTACTTTTAAGGTGAATGCGCTTGCCAGCACCATTATGGCTTATATCGATTTAACTGTATTTAAAGGTGTGCTATTTGTAGAACCTAAATCTAATTTGCAGATTGTATTGCCTGTAAAACAGCAACTTGCTATCGAGGATAGACTTAATCCGTATTTTAAGCCCGAAATGTTTTATATTAAATGTCTCAATCTTAGCGAAAAGGATTTAAATGCTGTGGTTCCCGCGTTTGACCGTGAATATAATCAGGCACTTAACAAGATTTTTTACTCTTTTAAAAATGTTTCTAAGGCTTACGTTGATAGTGTGGAAAAAATAATTTCGGATAAATGTCAATCGCAAGACAAGTTTTTTACCGATTATCGCGACTATAAGTTTGCTATGTTTGACTACACAGCCTATCGCCGTAGCAAGGATGATATAGTTAATAAACTTTTTTCCTCTCGCGAAGTGCTTATCAACAATCCCGCATACGCAGAGCTTTTCGATGAGGTGTTTGCCAATCCGCTTTCGGGAAATAAAGCCACTGTTATTACTGTACAAGGCTTATATACAGGTATTTACGATAAATCTTACAAGACTCTTAAACGGATTCTGCTCACCGACCCCAAGATTAATGGCAACGACCGTCTTGCCGATTATGTTTTGCTCAAAGGCTTGGGCGATAGCTACTATTCTGATACTTTCCCAAAAGAAAACATTGTGGCTGTGGTAGATTCGTTTGCCTTGATGTCGAATCATGCAGATTTCAGACCTATTGCTAAAACTCTTTCGCAAAAATTTACCAAACTTATGACGGGCTATTTTGCTCCTGATTTTAATCTTAAAGACTTTAAGGGTAATATTTTTTCGTTGCTCGAACAAAATAAGTTTGTGTATATAACTTTTTTTAATCCAATGAGTTATACTGCACAGTCGGAATTTGAATTGCTTAAAAAGATACGTTCGGAGTTCCCACCTGATGTGTTGCAGATTGTAACAGTTTTTGTATCACAAGATTACAGCGATATGAAACAATTTATGGCTAAAAATCCCGACTGCAATTGGCCTGTGGTGTGGTATAATGGCGATACTCAATTGCTAAAAGATTATAACATAAGGGCTTATCCATCATATTATATGACAAGTCCCGATGGCAAATTGATAATGAATCCTGCCCCTGCGCCCACCGAATATTTTGAGTCGAAGTTTGCCAACCTTGTGCGCGATTGGAAAATAGAGCAAACCCGCCGTCAATATCGCGACGACAATAA
>JAFPYT010000385.1 GCA_017394445.1 Bacteroidales bacterium
CAATTAAAATTACAAATAAAAAAAGGTTTACCATTAATCAAAGCAAACGACTTAGAAAAAAAGCAGTCTTTTACAACGTGAGCCGCAGTTATCAAATGATTCTTTACAATAAAACCTGTTCCACAGAACTTAGGTTGAGCATTATCATAACAACCAATAGGTACAATATATGGTGGAATATCTGTCATAGCAATCAAAAGGTTTTATTATGCAATGCAAAAATAACAATTTTATGCTATTACAATAAAGAGTTTGAGAAATGACTAAGTAAAACACATTTTTCAAAGCGCAAAAGCGTATTTTCTTTAATTTACTGTTTTACACCCAATTATACAAATAAAACACATTTTCGTGACAAATAACCATTCGATTATGTTCACAAATTATTATACTTTTGCAGTGGACAAAATAAAACAATGCCAATCTTATTAGCCATATTGTTGCTGGTGTTATTCTTTCTGAACCTATTTGTGGGCTCGGCAGAGATTCCTGCGACTGAGATTTTTAAAGTACTGACAGGACAGTCGGATAACGAAGTTCACAAAATCATTATCCTTGAAAACCGTCTGCCCCAAGCTGTTACGGCATTGTTGGCAGGGGCGGCGCTGGCTGTGAGCGGATTGATAATGCAGACAGTTTTCGCCAATCCACTTGCAGGACCGTCGGTGTTGGGCATATCGTCGGCGGCGAGTCTTGGCGTGGCTGTGGTAACATTCTTGTTTTCAACAGTTTTTATGGATTTCAACAGCACGGTTTCGGTAATAATAGGTTCGCTGATGGGTTCGGCGGCAGTATTAGCGTTGCTTGTGGTGCTGTCCGAAATTCTCAAAAACAACCTCACCCTTTTGATAGCCGGCATTATGATAAGTTACCTTTCGGGAGCGGCTGTTACGGTGCTAAATTTTTTTGGAACTGAGCAGAGCGTCAAAAACTTCACCGTGTGGAATATGGGTAGTTTTGCTGGTGTAACGCTCAACGAAATACCCGTTTTTGCAATTGTGGTAACTGTATTTTGTGCTGCGGCGTTTCTTACAGTTAAACCATTGAATCTTTTGCTTTTAGGCGAAAATTATGCTCAAAACTTAGGCGTAAATCCAGCGCGGACAAAAAACATTTTGCTGCTTTTGGCAGGCGTGTTGGTGTCGGCGGTAACAGCCCATTGCGGACCTGTGGCGTTTATCGGGTTGGCTGTACCTCACGTGGCGCGAATGTTGCTCAAAACCTCAAATCACAAACGGATACTTCCGGCAAGCATCTACATTGGAGCGTGTATAGCGTTGATGTGCAATATATTATGCATTCTTCCCGGAGATTTTGGAGTTCTGCCGCTCAATGCCGTTACACCTGTGTTTGGCGTGCCCGTAGTGCTGTGGATACTAACCCATCGCCAACGAATGAAAATGTAAAAACGTCCGATAGCCAACCAAATGTGGGTAAAAAAAGGTAGATTTAGTTGGCTATCGGCGGAAAAACGCCAATTTTTGGCAGATAGCCAACCAAATCGGGGTAAAAAAAGGTAGATTTAGTTGGCTATCTCTGATTTTTGATTTATATTTGTAACAATCTTAGCAAGCACATATGATTCGACCACTCTCGACAACAAGCGGAGCGCGGTGAAGTTTTTTCTAAACGCGATGGTGAAACCTTTGATCAATTCTTTACACGGTTAGAAAATGAAGTACAAAGTTGATTTTCACTGCGACACAGTTTTTGTGCTTGTTCTTTCTGCATACGGTCATTATGAAATGTAGAGAGGAGAATTGTTGATAGTGAAACAAAAGAATCACAAGTCACTATAAAAAGGCGGTAAACACAATAGACACATACTGCCCGCTGCAAGTTTACCGCCAAACTCTCAAAGAGAGTTGTAATGCAAATTTACGAAAAAAAATCAAATCCCCAAAAAGCCTTCCCAACATTTTTTTACCAAAGTTTTGGAATTGTCAAACCAATACAATATTTTTGCTAACAAAAAATAATTGTATTTTTTACACTAATTTTTAATACTAATAATATGATAAAGAAATTACTTACTGTATCGCTACTTGCTTGCAGTACAGCGGGTTTGATGGCTCAGCCCGCAGGTGGCAAAAAGATTAGCAACGAACTTATCGGTATCTTTTTTGAGGATATCAGTTCCTCTGCCGACGGTGGTTTGTGCGCCGAACTTGTTCAAAACGGCTCGTTTGAATACAGCCCTATCGAAAAAGACGGCTGGGGTCCGGGCACTGCTTGGAAATTTGCCCGTCCGGGTCACTCGCTCGGATATATGGAGCCCCGACAACTTAACCCCATCCACCCCAACAATCCGAACTATATGCACATTGTGGTTGAGCGTGTTAAGGAGTTTTACGACTACAAAGGCTGGAAAGGCGTTGGACTTCAAAACGATGGTTTCGACGGTATCCGCATCAAAAAAGGCGAAAAATATGATTTCTCGGTATTCTTGCGCAACACCGACGGCATCGACAAGGAAATTCGCGTGGTGCTTGCCGCTCCTCAGCAGGGTTTCGGACCTATGATGCGCGAACCCAAGGCTATCGGCGAGGTAACACTCAAAGTTTCGGGCAAAGATTGGAAAAAATACACCGCTGTGATTGAGGCTGCCGAAGATTGCGAAAAAGCATCGTTGCAGATTCTTTCGCTCAATCAGGGCGAATACGACATTGATATGGTATCGCTCTATCCGCAAGACACTTACAAAGGTCACGGTATGCGCAAAGACCTTGCTCAGGCACTTGCCGACCTCAATCCTAAATTTATGCGTTTCCCCGGCGGATGCGTGGTTCACGGCGGCGGCGACGGCTTTTGGAACACTTATCATTGGAAAAACTCTGTTGGTCCCAAAGAGCAGCGCAAAGGCAACAAAAACACTTGGGGCTATCATCAGTCGCTCGCTATCGGCTACTACGAGTATTTCCAATTCTGCGAAGACCTTAATATGGAGCCCGTTCCAATTCTTCCCTGCGGCGTAAGTTGCCAAGGCACCAACGGCGGCTGGAATATGTGGCCTACACAGGCACAGGACGCTTGCCCGATGGAAGATATGGAAAAATGGACTCAGGACGCTCTCGACCTTATTGAATGGGCAAACGGCGACGCATCTACCAAATGGGGCAAGGTACGCGCTGATGCTGGTCACCCCAAACCATTCAACCTCAAATATTTAGGTATTGGCAACGAGGAAAAAATCACTCCCGAATTTGAGGAGCGTTTCAAATATATGTACGACAAAATTATGGCAAAATATCCCAACATCATCATCGTGGGCACAGCAGGACCGGGTTCGCACGCAGGCAATCCCGACTACGAAGAGGGTTGGAAATTTGCCGAAAAACTCAACCTCCCCATCCTCGACGAGCACTACTACGAACCTCGCGACTATTTCCTCAACAAACGTCAGTACGACGATTACCCGCGCAACCGCAAGACCAAAGTTTACCTTGGCGAATACGCATCAAAAGACAAAAAACTTATCGACGCACTTGCCGAAGGTCTTTATTTGCTGCACGTTGAGCGCAATGCCGACATTGTGGTAATGACCTCTTACGCTCCTCTTTTTGCACGCAAAGGCGCTCACAGTTGGGATCCTGATTTGATTTATTTCGACAACGAAAAGCCCTATCTCACTTGCAGTTACTACGTTCAGCAGATGTTCGGACAATCTTCGGGCGACTATTTCTACGGCGACTGCGTTAAGTTTGACCGCACCGACGATAATCTTCTCGGACAATCTGTTATCTACGACAGCAAAACCAAGAAACTTTTTGTAAAAATCTGCAACGCAGGTGCTAAGGCTGCCTCTGCCACCATCGACCTTGCCAAATTCAAAATCAAGCCCGATGCTGTTAAAACCGTCATCTCCGGTAATCCCGACGACGAGAACAACTACGAGAAACAGCCCATTATCCCTGTAAAAGAGAATGTTAAACTCAAACCCAAATTCACCGAAAAAATCGACCCATATTCAATCAATATGTGGACTATTCAGTTGTAATTCAGCGGTTTAACCAAATAAAAAAGGGGCTTAGAAATGAGCCCCTTTTTTTATGATTACTCTTGATATCGCTCAAAAAACTCCTCCAACGCCGTTTTAACCTCCTTATAATTTTTAGGATAAGATTCGTAACCAGAGGCGTGGATGCTTTTGCCGTTTTTGAGCCAAATATAAAGGTGAAAATTGATGCCGTCTCTTACGTTGAGGGCAGAACGTTTAAAACCGTCCCAACGCCCAACTTCGAATGAATTTAGGATTTGTTCTAAGTCGGCTATCTGTTGCGCAGTGGCAGTGAATGTGGGCAAATTTTCGTCGGAATAACCCTTCTGAATGGTAACTGTATAGCCTGTGCTGTCGCTATCTATCTTGTAAACAGCCTTTATGCGGCGACCATCTGAATAGCCAAATTCCAACGATTTTAACCCCTCAATCGGAATATTTGAACATCCGAAAATAAACGGAAACAGCATATACAGAAATCCTAATTAAATCATAATCAAACAGATGTAACCGCCTTAGCCAATTGGTCGGCACACGAAGTGGGCTTGCCTCCGCAACGGTTTCCGGCAAGAATATTGTTGATTTGGTCGGCTGTCATACCGTTAACAAGTTTTGAAATTGCTGCCAAGTTGCCCGGACATCCGCCATAAAATTTTACGTTGGTGATAACTCCGTTTTCGTCTTTATCAAAAGTAATTGCCTTAGAGCAAGTGCCTGATGTTGTGTAAGAATACTGCATATTACATTAATTTTTTACCATCGGAAAAAGCGTTGCCCGCAGTCGCGCCAATTGTATGGTAAGTATGAGCCACAGGATTGTATACCAACGGATTAAGTTTAGCAATATCAATTTTGCCATCTGTTAGCACCGATTCGTCGGCAGTAACGTTGACGATTTCGCCCAAAAGACGGCAAGTATCGTCGTCGTAACTAATCACCTCACATTCAAGAGCAAAAGGCAGTTCGTCGATAAGAGGAGCGTCTACCTTCGACGATTTTGTGGCGTGAAAACCGGCTTTGGCAAACTTGTCGGCAGTTTTATTGCCCGAGGCAATGCCCACATAGTCGCAAGCCGCCAAATGTTTAGCGTCGGCCACCTGCACGGTAAACGCCTTTTTGTTTTTAAGGTTAGCCACAGTTTTGTGCGACGGCGACAAGCAAATCGAAATCTTTGTATCGTCGGCAATTCCGCCCCAAGCGGCGTTCATAGCGTTTGGAGTTCCGTCTTCGTTGTAAGTTCCGATAATAAGTACAGGCATCGGAAAAAGGATGGCTTTTGCACCGAAATCTTTTCTCATAATTGGTAATTTTTAAATGTTTTAACTACCGCAAATATATGATATAAAGATGAAAAAACAAAATTAATTTTGCTCATAATAATACGAATAATCAATGCCCTTCATAAAAAGTTCGCGGTCGTTTATTTTGTCGGTCAGGGCGTTGCGAAGTAACGAACGGATTTCAGAATCGTCAACAATGCTTTTTTGCATTGCGTTGAGATAATCGTTTTTGTCGATTTGGCTCCAATCTACACATTTTTTAAGCGAATGTTTGAAAATCAAATCGAGCCAAATTCTTGTACTGCGACCGTTGCCCTCCATAAAAGGGTGAGCGACATTCATTTCAACATATTTGCTAACTATTTCGTCAAAAGTATTTTGTGGCATCTGTTCAATGTTTTTGAGATTGTCGTGCAAATATTCCGCAAGACAAAACATCGTGCCACCCTTTGAAATAGTCTTAGTGCGAATTTTGCCAGCAAAATCGTACAATCCACCAAAAATATAATCGTGAATTAGCAGCAACGCCTAAACCGAACCAACATCGCTAACAGCCA